>JAFMQP010000076.1 GCA_017354575.1 Acidothermales bacterium
CAGGAGGTCGGAGCCGCACCCGAGAGCCTGTCCGCGCCGGACCCCGCGGTGGCCAAGGAGCTCGCCCTCGAGGTGCAGCAGGCGCTGGCCGCCCTCCCGTACGAGCAGCGGGCGGCGCTGGTTCTCGTCGACATGCAGGGCTACTCGGTCGAGGACGTGGCGCGGATCCTCGACTGCGCTCCCGGCACCGTCAAGAGCAGGTGTGCCCGGGGCCGGGCCAAGCTGCTGCCGCTCCTGGGCCACCTGCGTAGCGCATCATGAAGAGAGTGGAACCGAAGCCGGCCGGCACGCGTCCGACCGGCCAGTTGCCGGAAGGGAGGTGACAGGTCAACCGTGTCCGATCACTTCGGCGACGTTCCACCGCGCCTGCCCACGTATCGCGACAGAGGTGACATGGCCGCGCACGTCGACACGGACACCCTGGCCGACCACGCCGAAGGCGTCCTCGATCCCGAACGGGACGCCCGGGTCCGTGGTCACCTCTCGTCCTGTGCGCAGTGTCGTGACGTCGTCGACCAGCTCCACGGCGTCAGCACCATGCTCGCCTCCCTCCCCCCGCCGTCGATCCCCGACGACGTCTCGGCCCGGATCGAGGCCAGCATCGCCCAGCTCCAGCACGAGCGCGCCGGGTACGTCCCTGGCGCCCGGTCGGCCGTCTCGGCGCCCAAGCGCAGCTGGTTCACCAACCTCTTCGCGGGCCGCCCTCAGCTCCTCGCCGGCGCGGCCGTGCTCATCGTCGGGCTGATCTTCACCGGCGGCTACCTCGCCACCGCACTCAACTCGAACGACAACACGCCGGGCGCCACGCAGACCGGCCTGCCGACGGGCAAGGCGTCCGTCCCCATGATCACCGGCCGCGCGTACCGGAGCGGCACGCTCGCCGCCCAGGCGCGGGCCCTGGTGGCCGACCGGCAGAAGGCCGACTACACGCCCAACCCGGCCGCCAGCCGGGCGCTCGGCGGCGAGGTACGGCGGCTGCAGGACCGCAACGCACTCGCCGGGTGCGTCACCGCCGTCACGAACGGCCGGCCGGACCGGATCGTCGCGGTCGACCTCGGCCAGTACAACGGCAAGCCGGCGGCGATCGTGGTCATGACCACACCGGCGGCCGACGACAGGTACCAGGTCGCCGTCGTGGGTCCCGGCTGCTCGGCCGCGAACCCGCAGATCATCACGAGGACGACGATCGCGAAGAGCTGACACCGACCCGTGACCGGCGCCGCGTCACCGGTACGGAATGCCTCGCACCTACTATCGGTTCATTGGACTGAGTGTGATTCGCGAGGAGATTGTCCGTGAGCGACGTTCGTAATGTGATCATCCTGGGCTCAGGCCCCGCCGGCTACACCGCGGCTCTCTACGCGTCCCGCGCTCAGCTGAACCCGCTCGTCTTCGAGGGCTCAGTCACCGCGGGCGGCGCCCTGATGAACACCACCGACGTGGAGAACTTCCCGGGCTTCCCTGACGGCATCATGGGCCCGGACCTGATGGACAACCTGCGCAAGCAGGCCGAACGGTTCGGCGCCGAGCTCGTGCCCGAGGACGTCACCGCCGTAGAGCTGGAAGGCGACGTGAAGGTCGTCCGCGTCGGCGAGGACGAGTACCGGGCGCGGACCGTGATCGTCGCGACCGGTTCGCGGTACCGCGAGCTCGGCCTCCCCGACGAACAGCGGCTCTCCGGCCACGGGGTGTCGTGGTGTGCCACCTGCGACGGCTTCTTCTTCCGCGACCAGGACATCGCGGTGGTCGGCGGCGGCGACTCGGCGATGGAGGAGGCGCTGTTCCTCACCCGGTTCGGCAGGACCGTCACCGTGATCCACCGCCGCGACGAGCTGCGCGCGAGCAAGATCATGCAGGACCGCGCGTTCGCCAACGACAAGATCAGGTTCTTCTGGAACGCCGAGGTCGTCGGCGTCGAAGGTGACGAGCGGGTGACCGCCGTGGCCCTGAAGGACACCCGCACCGGCGAGGAGAGCACACTTCCCGTCGGCGGGCTGTTCATCGCGATCGGTCACGACCCCCGCAGCGAGCTGTTCGCCGGGCAGTTGGACCTCGACGACGCCGGCTACATCGAGGTGGAGCAGCCGACGACACGGACCAACGTTCCCGGTGTGTTCGCGGCCGGTGATGTCGTCGACCACATCTATCGTCAGGCGGTGACGGCAGCCGGTACGGGCTGTGCCGCCGCCCTGGACGCGGAGCGTTACCTCGCCGCTGCGGAGCACCGCTCGGCACAGACGACCGTCGTGTGAGTCGTCCCTCGGGTTGCGGTCCCGCACGGGGCCGCTACCGTCGTTGCGCAGTGCCCCGAGATCCGGAAGACGGAGGTACCCGTACATGGGAGCCGCGACCAAGACCGTGACCGACGCCAGCTTCGACGCGGACGTCCTCGGCAGTTCGAAGCCCGTGCTCGTCGACTTCTGGGCGGAGTGGTGCTCGCCGTGCCGGCTGGTCGCGCCCGTGCTGGAGGAGATCGCCTCGGAGCACCCGGACAAGATCACCGTCGCGAAGCTCAACATCGACGAGAACCCGGGCGTCCCCCAGCAGTACCAGGTGCTCAAGATCCCGACGCTGCTGCTGTTCAAGGACGGCGACCTGGTCAAGCAGATCATCGGCGCCAAGCCGAAGGCCGCCCTGCTCAGCGAGCTCGACGAGGTCCTCTGACCTCCGGCCGGGCCGTGCACGTCCTGTCCATCCAGTCGTCGGTGGCGTACGGGCACGTCGGCAACTCCTCGGCGACGTTCCCGCTGCAGCGCCTCGGCGTCGAGGTGTCGCCGGTACTGACCGTCCACTTCTCCAACCACACCGGTTACGGGCAGTGGCGCGGTCCGGTGTTCGATCCCGCGGACGTCGCCGACGTGGTCACCGGCATCGAGGAGCGCGGGGTGCTGGGCACCGTCGACGCGGTGCTGTCCGGCTACCTGGGCGACGTCGCGATCGGCAAGGTCGTGCTGGATGCGCTCGAACGGGTCCGCGCGGTCAACCCTGACGCCGTCTACTGCTGCGACCCGGTGATGGGTGACGTCGGGCGCGGCATGTTCGTCCGGCCGGGCATCCCGGAGTTCATGCGCGACGCCGCCGTCCCGGTCGCCGACCTCGTGACGCCCAACCAGTTCGAGCTCGAGTACCTCGTCGGGCGGCCTGTGGCCACACTCGAGGACGCACTCGCTGCGGTCGCCGCGTTACGGGACCGCGGGCCGCGGGTCGTGCTGGTCACCGGCCTGGTCCCGGCCAGCGGCGCGGAGGACGTGATCGAGCTACTCGCCGTCGACGAGCAGGCGGCGTACCTTGTCGGCACACCGCTTCTGGACCTGTCCGTCAACGGCGCGGGCGACATGACCGCCGCGCTCTTCCTGGCCCATTGGCACCGAACCGGGGACGTACGACTGGCCTTGGAGGACACCACGAACAGCGTGTACGCCGTGCTCGAGGAGACTGCGCGCACGGGCGCGAGAGAGATTCAGATCGTCGCCGCACAGGACGCCATCGCCCGGCCGCCGAGGCGGTTCACGGCGACGCGGGTAGCGTGAGTCAGCGATGGTGGACAACGAGTTCCGCGCGTTCGGGCGCGGCGCCCGCGGCGACAAGGTACGGGTCGTGCACGGACGACTCGCGGCGCTCGGGCTGGTCAGCGACGAGCCGGCGACCAGCGGCTCACTTCCCGTGTACGACGAGTCGGTCGAGACGGCGGTGCGCTACTTCCAGCAGTCCCGGGGGCTTACCGTCGACGGCATCGTCGGCGCGGAGACGTTCCGCGCGCTGGAGGAGTCGCGCTGGCGGCTCGGTGACCGGGTGCTGTTCTACAGCCCCGGTCGTCTGATGACAGGCGACGACGTCAACGAGTTGCAGCGCAGGCTGCTCGAGCTGGGTTTCGACTGCGGCAAGCCGGACGGCGTGTTCGGCGCCGACACGGCGGCGGCACTGCGGGACTTCCAGCGCAACACCGGACTCCAGGTCGACGGCACCTGCGGACCGCGTACGTTCAAGGCGTTCGACCGGCTGGCGCGCACCGTCGTCGGTGGTCAGGCGCACGCGATGCGCGAGTCGGCCCGGCTCTACCGCAACGGGCACCAGCACGCGGGCAGCGTGGTCGTGGTCGATCCCGGGCACGGCCCCGCCGACCCCGGCATCGCCGTGGACGGCTTGACCGAGGCCGAGGTGGCCTGGGACATCGCGGCCCGGATCGAGGGACGGCTCGCCGCGATCGGCGTCCAGGCCTACCTCTCCAGGGGGCGGCACGGCGATCCTGACGACGCCACCCGATCCGGCTTCGCGAACAAGGCCGACGCCGACGTGTTCGTGTCCATCCATGTCGACGGACACGCGAACCCGGCGGCATCCGGCGTGGCGACGTACTACTTCGGCAGCCCGGTCACCGGGCAGCACTCGGCGCTCGGCAAGCAGTTCGCCGAGCTGGTCCTGCGGGAGGTCGTCGCGCGTACGAACCTCGTGAACTGCCACACGCACCCCATGACGTGGGACCTGCTGCGTGGCACGCGGATGCCCGCCATCCGCGTCGAGGCCGGCTATCTCACCAATCCCGGTGACCGGGAACGCATACGTACCGCGGAGTTCCGCGATGCCGTCGCGGAGGCGGTCTGTGCGGCGGTGCAGCGGCTCTTCCTGCCGCCCGACCACGATGCACCAACCGGCACGCTGCGAATTCCGGCTGAGCTGCGGGCTCGGTAGAGTCGTCACGTGTCCCGCAGGATCGCGCACGTCACGCTCGACAACCTCGACGACATCCCGGTGAGGTGCCGGCGCTGCGTGTTCTGGGAGCTCGACCCGGTCGGCGCGGACCGGGCCCACGCGGCCGGCACCACCGAGCTCGAGAAGGAGGCGTGGGTCTCCGCCGTGCTGCTCGACTGGGGGAGCTGCGGCTGCATCGCCTACGTCGACGACGTGCCGGCAGGGTACGTGCTCTACGCCGCGCCCGCGCTCGTGCCACGGTCCGTCGCCTTCCCGACCAGCCCGGTCAGCGCCGACGCCGTACTCCTCATGGTCGCGCACGTCCTGCCGGACTTCGCCGACGGCGGCCTCGGGCGGATGCTCGTGCAGAACGCGGCGAAGGACCTGATGCGCCGCGGGGTCAAGGCCATCGAGGCGTTCGGGTCGGCGGAGTGGTCCGCTCCGGCGTGCGTGCTGCCCGTCGACTTCCTGCTCTCGGTGGGGTTCAAGACCGTCCGGCCCCACCCTCGGTTCCCGCGGCTGCGGCTGGAGCTGAAGACCGCGCTCAGCTGGCGCGAGGACGTCGAGGTCGCCCTCGAACGGCTGCTCGGCTCCCTGCCCGCACGGGACCGCGCGCTCCGTCCCATCTGACAACCGCCACTTCAGTCGACTCGTCGATTTGTCGACATGTCTCTTCATCGACGCTCCACGGAATGTCGGCTGAGCGCGCCGGCCATCGGCAGGTAGGCTCGGGCGGGATCCGCCAGCTCCTTCCCCGCGGAGGCACCACGTGACCGACGAGAGCCAGCCCCACCACGTCACCGTCGACCGGTACGTCGAGCGGTACGCCGCCCGCGCGCGTGGAATGGTCGCCTCGGAGATCCGCGCTCTGTTCGCCGTGGCGTCCCGCCCTGAGATCGTCAGCCTCGCGGGGGGCATGCCGTACGTCTCGGCGCTGCCGCTCGACGCCGTCGGCGACATCTTCGACGACCTCGTCGGCTCGCGTGGCGCGGTCGCCATGCAGTACGGCAGCGCCCAGGGCGACCCGGGCCTGCGCGAGCAGATCTGCGAGGTGATGGCGCTCGAGGGCGTCAACGGACACGCCGACGACGTGGTCGTGACGGTCGGCTCGCAGCAGGCGCTCGACCTGATCGGCCGGATCTTCCTCGACCCCGGTGACGTCGTGCTCGCCGAGGCGCCGTCGTACGTCGGCGCGCTCGGGGTGTTCGCGTCGTACCAGGCGGACGTCGTGCACGTGCCCATGGACGACGACGGGCTCCAGCCAGACGCGCTGCGCGACGCCATCGCCCGCACGGCGGCGTCCGGCCGCACACCCAAGCTCCTCTACACGGTGCCGAACTTCCACAACCCCGCGGGTGTCACGCTGGCGGCGTCACGGCGAGCGGAGATCGTGGACATCGCGCGTTCGGCCGGAGTGCTCGTACTCGAGGACAACCCGTACGGGCTGCTCGGCTTCGACCAGGAGCCGATGCGGGCGCTGCGCGCGGACGACGGCGACACGGTCGTCTACCTCGGCTCGTTCTCCAAGACGTTCGCTCCGGGACTACGGGTCGGCTGGGCGCTCGCGCCGCGCGGTGTGCGCGACAAGCTCGTACTCGCCGCGGAGGCCGGCATCCTCAGCCACTCCGTGGTCTGCCAGCTGGCGCTGAGCCAGTACCTCGCCAACCATCCCTGGCGCGACCAGGTCAAGGCGTTCCGTGAGCTGTACCGGGAGCGCAGGGACGCGATGCTCGGCACCCTGTCCTCGGTCATGCCGGCGGCGTGCACGTGGACCCACCCGACCGGTGGGTTCTACGTCTGGCTCACCGTGCCCGAGGGCATCGACACCAAGGCGATGCTGCCCCGCGCGGTCGGCGCGCGGGTGGCGTACGTCCCCGGCAGCGCGTTCTTCGCCGACGGGGCGGACGGAGCCCGGCACATGCGACTCTCGTACTGCTACCCGGAGCCGGACCGGATCCGGGAGGGCGTCCGCCGGCTCGGCGCCGTCCTCGAGGAGGAGGTCGAGGTACGCGACACCTTCGGCACCACCGGCACCCCGGCTCGCGGTCTCGATCGGCCGCCACCGAACCTGTAGCGAAAGGTCTTGCGTATGGCTGACGTGACCGGGCCCGTCGTCGTGCTCGCCGGAGGGCTCTCGCACGAGCGGGACGTCTCGCTGCGCTCCGGGCGTCGGGTGGCCGACGCGCTGCGCGAGGTCGGTGTCGAGGTGTACGAGCGCGACGTCGACGCCGAGTTGCTGCCCGCGCTCGCGGCGGACCTGCCCGCCGCCGTGTTCCCCGTGGTGCACGGCGCGGCAGGCGAGGACGGTGCCGTCCGCGAGGTGCTCGAGCTGCTCGGTGTGCCCTACGTCGGCGCACGGCCGGACGCCTGCAGACGGGCGTACGACAAGCCGGTCGCGAAGACGGTCGTGACCCACGCCGGCATCCCGACACCGGAGGCGGTCACGCTTCCCCAGGCGACGTTCCGCGACCTCGGTGCCGGCGCCGTCCTCGACCGCATCGTCGCGCGGCTGGGACTCCCGCTCGTGGTCAAGCCCGCGCGGGGCGGCAGCGCGCTGGGCATGCACGTGGTCCGTAACGTCGTCGACCTACCGGCGGCGATGGTCGGCTGCTTCTCCTACGGCGACACCGCGCTCGTCGAGCGGTTCGTGGCCGGTAGCGAGGTGGCCGTCGGCGTCGTCGACACCGGCGCCGGGCCGCAGGCACTGCCCCCGGTCGAGATCGTGCCCGCCGACGGCGTCTACGACTACGCCGCCCGCTATACCGCGGGCCAGACGGAGTTCTTCTGTCCGGCGCGGCTGTCCGTCGACGCGATCAAGGCGGCGGAGGACACCGCGGTCCTCGCGCATCGCGCGCTGGGCCTGCGGGACATCTCCAGGAGCGACCTCATCGTCGACGAGAACGGTGAGGTACAGCTGCTCGAGGTGAACGTCGCACCAGGCATGACCGAGACGAGCACGCTACCGATGGCGGTCGCCGCGACGCAGCACGATTTCGGCGCGCTGTGCCGCGACCTCGTGGCAGCCGCGATCAGCCGTCCGCGTCGCTGATACCGCGGGTCGGTAGGTTCGGCGCCATCAGGCCCACGATCCGCTCCAGGTCCTCGAGCGACGCGAACTCCACGACGATCTTTCCCTTACGGGCGCCCAGGTCGACCCGGACCCGGGTGTCGAAGACGTCGGAGAGGCGGTTGGCGAGATCCTGGACGCCCGGCGCTGTCGGCCGCTTGCTCGCGGCCCGCCGCGGCTTGTCGGGTTCCGGGTCACCGAGCGCGACGAGCTCCTCGACGGTGCGGACCGAGAGCCCTTCGGACACGATCCGGCCCGCCAGCCGGTCTTGCGCCGCGCCGTCCTCGACGGCGAGCAGCGCGCGGGCATGGCCAGCGGACAGGACGCCGGCGGCGACCCGGCGCTGCACCGGCGCGGACAGCCGCAGCAGGCGCAGCGTGTTGGTGATCTGCGAGCGGGAGCGGCCGATCCGCTGCGCGAGCTCGTCGTGCGTGCTGTTGAAGTCGTCGAGCAGCTGCTGGTACGCCGCCGCCTCCTCCAGCGGGTTCAGCTGCGCGCGGTGCAGGTTCTCCAGCAGCGCGTCCCTGAGCATGGCGTCGTCGCCGGTCTCCCGCACGATCGCGGGAATGCGCCGCAGGCCGGCTTCGCGCGACGCACGCCAACGACGTTCGCCCATCACCAGCTGGTACCGCTCGTCGCCGAGGTGGCGGACGACGACGGGCTGGAGCAGACCGACCTCCTTGATCGAGGCGACGAGCTCGGCCAGCGCTTCCTCGTCCATCACCTGTCGCGGCTGCCGGGGGTTCGGTTCGATCGCATCGAGCGGCACCTCGGCGAGTCGGGCGCCTGGGACGACCGCCGGCTGCGTGCCGTTCGGCGCATCCCCGTTCCGCGACGCGTTGCCGGGCTGCGGTCCGCTCGGGATCAGTGACGCGAGACCGCGACCCAGCCCCCTACGTGGTGCATCGCTCACCTGACCCCCTCCGCCGACTCGATCCGCTGTGCGAGCTCCTTCGCCGCCTCCAGATAGGAGAGCGCCCCGGTGGAGCCCGGGTCGTAGGTCATCACGGTCTGGCCGTAGCTGGGCGCCTCGGAGATCCGGACACTCCGCGGCACGACGGTCGCCAGCACGCGGTCGCCGAAGTGCGCGCGTACCTCCTCGGCGACCTGGGCGGAGAGTCGGGTGCGTCCGTCGTACATGGTCAGCAGCACGGTCGTGACGTCCAGGTCCGGGTTCAGCTGCGACTTGACCAGGTCGATGTTGTGCAGCAGCTGGCCGAGACCCTCGAGCGCGTAGTACTCGCACTGGATCGGGATCAGCACCTCGTTGCTGGCGACGAAGGCGTTGACCGTGAGCAGCCCGAGCGACGGCGGACAGTCGAGGAAGATGTAGTCGAAGCCGCCGTTCTCGATGACGCCGGCGAGTGCGCGCTTGAGCCGAATCTCCCGGGCGACCATCGGCACCAACTCGACCTCGGCGCCGGCCAGGTCGATCGTGGCCGGCACGCACGACAGCTGAGGGACGTCCCGCACCGGCTGTGCCATGTCGAGCAACGACGCCTCACCGATGAGCGCGTCGTACACGGAGGTGACGCCGGAACGGTGCTCGACGTTCAGCGCGGTGGAGGCGTTTCCCTGCGGGTCGAGGTCGACGACGAGGACGTTGAGCTTGTTGAGGGCGAGGGACGCGGCGAGGTTCACCGTCGTCGTGGTCTTACCGACCCCGCCCTTCTGGTTCGCGACGACCATGACGCGTGGTTGGGCCGGGCGCGGCCAACTGCCGGAGCTGATCGCCGCACGCGACCGGAGGACGGCCTGCGTCTCGCGGGCGATCGGAGTGTCCAGGAAGTCGTCGAGCCCGCTCGAGCCCGCGACGATGGCTGACGCCGTCGGTACCGCCAGCGGCGTCGTTTCACGTGAAACCTGCGGGTCGTCGACGGACTCGGACCCGATCGAGGTCTCCATCGCGTTCCTACTCTCCGCGCCGGGCCCGGCTGTTTCACGTGAAACATCCGGGACGCCCTGCGGCCAGCCGAGCGGCACGGCCGCCGATCCGACGTCCTCGCGACGGGCTTCACCACCCGTCTCCGGCCAGCCGAGCATCGACCTCACCGGCGCCTCCCCCCGGCGACGGCGCGGGTACTCAACCGCACCACGGTCGTCGGTGGATCGATCATGCCGCATCCAACCGTCAGCACCTCGATCGCCTCCACACCTTGGCGTCCGAGCGCGCGCGGAACGATCCACTGGCCCCCGGCTTGCTCCACGTCCAACTCGGCCAGCTCACTCATCACCGTCTCCCCTTTGACCGCAAGAACGGTACCGCCTGGGCGGCACAATGGAACGGTCAACGCGACGAGTCGCGGCATTCGCGCAACGGCACGGGCCGTGACGACGTCGCCTACGATCCGTCCGACGAATTCCTCGCCCCGGCCCCGCCGTACCGACACGTTCGACAGCGTCAACCCTGCGACGCACTCCTCGAGGAACACACAACGACGCAGCATCGGCTCGACCAGCGTCACGCGCAGATCCGGTCGCGCGATGGCCAACGGCACGCCCGGTAGCCCCGCACCCGAACCGACGTCCACCACGGTCAGGTCCGGCGCGATCAGCCCGGCGATCGCAGCGGACGGCAACAGGTGACGCTCCCAGATCCGCGCCGACTCTCGTGGGCCGATCAGGCCGCGTTCGATCCCGGTCGTCGCGAGTATGTCCGCGTACCGCGCCGCCAACGGCGCGCGCTCACCGAGCAGCCGTTCCGCGACCTCCGTCCGGTAGGCCACGGATACGGTCAGGCCGGCAGCACGACGACCCGGCGCTCCGGCTCCTCGCCCTCGGACTCGCTGGTCAGTCCGGCGGCGGCGACGACGTCGTGCACGCACTTGCGCTCGAACGGCGTCATCGGTGCCAGGCGCTTGGGCTGCCCGGACGAACGCACCTCGTCCACGGCCTCCGCGGCAAGCTCCGCCAGCTCGGCCCGGCGCTGGCTGCGGAAGTCGCCGACGTCGAGCATCAGCCGACTCCGCTCACCCGTCTGCTGCTGCACGGCGAGCCGGGTCAGCTCCTGCAGCGCTTCGAGTGTCCGGCCTTCGTCGCCGATCAGGTCGTCGAGGTTGTCGCCCACGACGGCGACGACCGCACGTGTGCCCTCGACGTCCATGTCGATGTCCCCGTCGAGGTCGGCGATGTCGAGCAGGCCCTCGACGTAGTCCGCCGCCACTTCGCCCTCCTCCTCGAGCAACTCGCCGTCCGTCGACTCAGGGGATTCGTCGGGCGACGGTTCGGCCTCCGCGGGGTCGGCAACGGTCGACTCGGTGGAGACATCGGTCATGGCGTACTCCTTCGAACAGGGAACTGCGGACAGCGGACGGCGCGGCGTCAGCTCTTCTTCTGTCCGGTGGTCTTCTTCTGGCCGGGCCGGGTGCCCTGCTGGCCCTGGCCGGACGTCTTCTGCCCACTGCGCTTCTTGCGTGGTACGCGTGTCGGCTGGTTCCGCACGACACGGGCGGCGGGAACCGGCTCCGGTTCCGGCTCGGCCTTGCGCTTTCGCTTGAACAGCTGGCTCACGCCGTTGCCGGCCGAGTCCGCGCCGTTGGCGGCCGCCTTCGCCGGCGTCGTCGTCGCGGCCGTCGTCTTGGCCGCACCGGACTTGCCCGACGCTCCCGACGAGGCCGGCGTCGTGCCCGGCTTCGCCCCGTCCTTGGCGGCAACCGGCTGGTGCGGATGGCGGTGCAGCACGTAGAACTGCTGGCCCATGGTCCACAGGTTCGACGTAGTCCAGTAGACGATCAGGCCCATGGGGAAGAAGAAGCCCCAGACGAGGAACATCGCCGGGAAGATGAACAGCATGATCTTCTGCTGCTGCTGGAACGGCGTGCTCTGACCGGCGGCCTGCTGCTGCGCGGTCTGCTTCATCATCAGCTGACGCTGCGCGATGAACGTGGTCACCGCCATGATGACCACGAAGACGATGATCACGATCCGGGCCAGCGTGGGGTTGGCCCCGAGCGCGGCCATCTTGTCGGCGCCGTCGCGGAACATCAGGCCGATCGGCACCCCGAAGATCTTCGCGTGCGCCGCCGAGTCGACCAGGTGGGGAGTCAGCCCGTACTTGGCCTGGTCCCGCGAGATCGCGTTGAGGACGTGGTACATCGCGTACAGGAACGGCGCCTGCGCGATGATCGGAAGACAGCCCGAGAGCGGGTTCGCCCCGTTCTCCCGGTACAGCTTCATCATCTCTTCCTGCAGCTTCTGCTTGTCGTCCTTGTACTTCTTC
>JAFMQP010000332.1 GCA_017354575.1 Acidothermales bacterium
GGCGTCGCGCTCACCGCGGTCGGCGGCCTGGCCCGGTACGACGCCGGGCCGACCAGCGACCTCGACCTCGTGCTGCTGCACGACGGGGAGACGCTCGACCACGAGGAGCTCGCCGCTCTCGCCGAGCGGCTGTGGTACCCGGTGTGGGACGCCGGCGTCGGGCTGGACCACTCGGTGCGGACGCCGGCGCAGTGCCGGGAGATCGTCGAGACCGACGTCGCCGCGACCGTCGGCCTGCTCGACCTGCGGCTGCTCGCGGGCGACGAGCGACTCGTCGAGGCGACCAAGGCGCGGCTGCTGTCGCGCTGGCGGTTCGGCGTCCGCACCTGGCTGGACCGGCTGGAGGCGGACCTGCGGGAGCGGGAGCGGCGCAGCGGCGACGCCGCCCACCTGCTCGAGCCCGACCTCAAGGAGAGCCGCGGCGGGCTGCGGGACGCGCTGGTGCTCAGGGCGCTCACCGCCACCTGGCTGGCCGACCGGCCGCACACGCCGGTCGACCAGGCGTACGCGCGGCTGCTCGACACCCGCGACGCGCTGCAGGTGGTGTCCGGACGCCGTGGCGCCCGGCTCGTCCAGGCGGACCAGCAGGCGGTCGCGGCACTGCTCGGGCTCGGCAGCGCGGACGAGGCGCTGCGGGCGGTGTCGGACGCCGGGCGCACGATCGCCCACGCGCTCGACGGCACGCTGCGGCGGGCCAGGCAGGCCGTCACGCCGCCGGCGCGCCGGGGCATGCGCGGGCCGAACGTCCGGCTGCTCGGCTACGGCGTCGCCGAGTCCGACGGCGAAGTGGTGCTGGGCCAGGGAGCGCGCCCGGAGACCGATCCCGTGCTGCCGCTGCGGGTGGCCGCGGCCGCGGCGCGGCGCGGGCTGCGTCCGGCCGACGCGACGATCGCGCGGCTCGCCCGGCAGTGCCCCGACCTCGCCGTGCCGTGGCCCGCCCCGGCACGCGAGGCGTTGCTCGACCTGCTCGCCACCGGCCCCGCGCTGATCCCGGTGTGGGAGTCGCTCGACCAGGCCGGCTTCCCGTCCCGCTGGCTGCCGGAGTGGGCGGCGATCCGCTGCCGCCCGCAACGCAACCCCGTCCACCGGCACACGGTCGACCGGCACCTGATCGAGACGGTCGTGTACGCGCGCACGCACCTGCGTGACGTCGAGCGGCCCGACCTGCTGCTGCTCGCGGCGTGGCTGCACGACATCGGCAAGCTGCCGCGCAGCGCCGACCACTCCGTCGCGGGCGCCCCGCTCGCCGCGACCATCTGCCACCGCATCGGGCTGCCCGCACACGACGTGTCCGTCGTCGCGCTGCTCGTCCGCGAGCACCTTACCCTCGTCGACCTCGCGACCAGGCGCGACCTCGACGACCCGCGCACCGTCGACACACTGCTCGCCGCCGTCGACCGGCGCCGCGACGTCCTCGAACTGCTCCGTGCGCTCACCGAGGCGGACGCCGGCGCCGCGGGCCCGCTGGCATGGACGTCCTGGCGGATGCGGCTGGTCGACGAGCTGACCCGGCTCGCGCGGGCTGCCCTGACAGACGAGGTCGCCCCGCGCCCGGAGCCCACCCCGCCCGCGATGCTCGCCACCGCCGCGGCCGGGCCGCAGGTGCGCGTCGAGCCCGACGAGCTGACGCACGTCGTCACCGTGGTCGCGGCCGACCGGCCGGGGCTTTTCGCGGACGTCGCGGGACTGCTTGCCGCGCACGGCCTCTCGGTGCTGGCCGCGCACGTCGCCACCGCCGACGGCGTCGCCGCAGACAGCTGGCGTACCGAGTCAGGCGACGGGCGGCCGCCGGACGCGCGGCTGCTCGGCGAGGAGCTGCGCCGGCTCGCGGCAGGCGACCGGTCGCCGCTGCGCCGGATGCGGCGGCGCGACTCGTCCAGGCATGCGGTCAGCGGACCGCCGCCGCGGGTGTTCCTCGTCCCCGGCGCGTCCGCGACCGCGACCGTGCTGGAGGTGCGCGCGGCGGACCGGCCGGCGCTGCTGCACGACCTGGGTGTCGCGTTGCACGCGCAGGACGTCCGGGTGCGGTCGGCCCACGTCGAGACGTTCGCGGGCCAGGCCGTCGACACGCTGTACGTCACCGACGCGGGCGGCCGCACGCTGCAACCGTCGAAGGCGGCCACGGCGGTGGCGGCGCTGCTCGACGCCTGCGGTTGACCCCGACCCGCTGGGGACCCCCATTGTTGCCATGACCACGCGTGCGGACCCCACATGTCATCAGGACCACAATGGGGGTCCCCAGCTAGTGCAGGAAGTGGCGGGCGCCGGTGAAGTAGAGCGGCAGCCCGGCCACGCGCGCCGCCGCGACGACCTCGTCGTCGTGGATCGAGCCGCCCGGCTCGACGACGGCGCGCACGCCGGCGTCGATCAGCACCTGCAGGCCGTCGGCGAACGGGAAGTACGCGTCGCTCGCGGCCACGGCACCCGGCGCCCGCTCCCCCGCGCGCGACACCGCGAGCCGCGCGGCGTCCACCCGGTTGACCTGGCCCATGCCGACGCCGACGGCCGCGCGGTCGGACGCCAGCAGGATCGCGTTGGACTTCACGGCACGGATCGCCCGCCACGCGAACGCGAGGTCGGCGAGCGTGGCGTCCTCGACCGGCTCACCGGACTGCAGGGTCCACGTCGCCGGGTCGTCGCCGGGTGCGTCCAGCCGGTCGACGCTCTGCATCAGGACGCCGCCGCTGATCCGGCGGAACTCGACGGGATCGGCGTGCGCGTCGGCCGGGCAGCGCAGCAGCCGCAGGTTCTTCCGCCGGCCGAGCGCCTCGACCGCACCGGGCTCGTAGTCGGGCGCCACCACCACCTCGGTGAAGACCTCAGCGAGCTGCCGCGCCATCGCGAGGCTCACCGGCACGTTGGTCGCCACCACCCCGCCGTAGGCCGACTGCGGGTCGGTCGCGTGCGCCTTGCGGTGCGCCTCGGCGACGTCGGCGCCGACCGCGATGCCGCACGGGTTGGTGTGCTTGACGATCGCGACCGCCGGCTCGGTGAAGTCGTACGCCGCCCGGCGCGCGGCGTCGGCGTCGACGTAGTTGTTGTACGACATCTCCTTGCCGTGCAGCTGCTCCGCGTGCGCGAGCCCGGGCCGCCAGTGCCGGTACAGGGCCGCGCGCTGGTGCGGGTTCTCGCCGTAGCGCAGCACGGCCGCGCGGTCCCACGTCGCGCCCGTCCACGCCGGGAAGCCGGTGCCGTCGTCGGTGGGCGCGAGCACGTTGCCCATCCAGGACGCGACCGCGACGTCGTACGTCGCGGTGTGCGTGAACGCCTCCGCCGCCAGCCGGCGCCGCTGCTCGAGGGTGAACCCGCCGGCCTCGACCGCGGCCAGCACGTCGGCGTACCGCGCCGGGTCGACGACGACCGCCACAGCGCCGTGGTTCTTCGCGGCCGCCCGCACCATCGCAGGCCCGCCGACGTCGATCTGCTCGACGCACTCGTCCGGGCCGGCGCCCGACAGCACGGTGTCGCGGAACGGGTACAGGTTCGACACCAGCAGGTCGAACGGCGCGACGCCGAGCTCGTCGAGCTGCGCGGCGTGGTCGTCCCTGCGGACGTCGGCGAGCAGCCCCGCGTGCACCTTCGGGTGCAGCGTCTTCACCCGGCCGTCGAGGCACTCGGGGAAGCCGGTGACGTCCTCGACCCTCGTCACCGCCACCCCTGCGGCGTCGATCCGCGCCGCCGTCGAGCCGGTCGACACGATCTCGACGCCGTGCGCGGCCAGGCCGCGGGCCAGCTCGTCCAACCCCGTCTTGTCGTACACGCTGACCAGCGCGCGCCGCACCGGCCGGCGTCCGTCCACCTCGCTCACGGGATCGTCACCCTCCTGCCCTCGACCGTCCAGCCCTCGCGGACCATCCGGCCCACGGTCTCGACCACCATCGTGCGTTCGACGCTCTTGATCCGCTCGTGCAGGCTCTGCTCGGTGTCGTTCTCCAGCACCGGGACGGCCGCCTGCGCGATGATCGGCCCGCCGTCGACGTCCTCGTCGACGAGGAACACCGTGCAGCCGCTCACCTTGACGCCGTGCTCGAGCGCGTCCCGCGGCCCGTGCATGCCGGGGAACGACGGCAGCAGCGCGGGATGCGTGTTGACGGTGCGGCCGGCGAACCGGCGCAGGAACGCCTTGCCGGTGAGCTTCATGAACCCGGCGAGCACGACGATGTCGGGCCGGTGGCTCGCGACGGCGGCGGTGAGCGCAGCGTCCCAGGCCTCGCGGTCCGGGTAGTCGTGCACCCGGTGCACGAACACGGGGACACCGCTCGCGGACGCGCGCTCGAGCGCCGGGATGTTGTCGCGGTC
>JAFMQP010000333.1 GCA_017354575.1 Acidothermales bacterium
CTTTTGTGCTATCAGCTGGACCGGCGCCCGTTCAAGGCGCCGGACCACCTGGACGGAACGGTACCCGGATCACCGCCGGGCAAGCACGGGCAGCACGGTCTTGCCGAACGTCGCGTTCGTGACACCCGCGAACGACGTGTACCAGGCGACGATCGCCGTCACGATGCCGAGCCAGCCGCCGATCTTGCCGAACATGGCGGACCCCCCCAGCTCGCCGATGGTGAGCGCGAGGAACGTGAGGAACAGCAGGATGACGGTCGCGGCGATGGCACCGGTCGTGCGCAGCGACGCGATCGCGAGGTAGCCGGTGAAGATGGTCCAGCAGAGCAGGTACAGCCCGACGGCCTTGCCCGCGTTCGGGCCCATCGCCGCGGTGTTGACGTGCGTCAGGAGATACCAGAACGACAGCCAGAAGCCGCCGTACGACGAGAACGCGAGTGCGCCGAACGTGTTGCCCTTGGCGAACTCCCACATCCCGGCGAGTACCTGCACGACGCCGCCGTAGAAGAGCGCGAGGCCGAGCACCCCCGGCTCGATCGTCGCCGGCAACAGCCCCGCGTTGACCACGCTGAGGAAGAAGGTCGTCGCGGCGAACGCGGCGAGCCCGACGGGGCCGGGATCGGCGAGAAGCGCCCCCCTGGCCCACTGCGGCGCCGGCGTGGTGGCCGCTTCGGTCTCCTGCTGCGGGTGGGTCGAAGCCACGATGCACTCCTTTCGCCCCGGTGCGAGTCGCATCAGACGCTGCTCACGCTAGGTGTCACCCGGTCGGCCGACGAGACGGCGGCGGCGCCGTTCGACGGACGGTCCGTCCGCTGCGCCGGACGGAACCTGCGCCCGCGACGAGAGGTCACCCGCCGCCTGCCGAGTGGGCCCGCCGCACGCCGTGCGGCCCCGTGCCGGTGACAGGGCGCCGACGGCGCAGGGCGCAAGAACGTCTCGACAGGCGCCCGGTACGCGCGGACGGCAGTACCGTCGGGGCATGCAGCAGTTCGGCGCTGTCGCGGCCGGGGTGGTCGGCTGCCTGGTCGTGCTGGCCGCGGCGGGGTGGCTGGTGCGACGCAACCGGCGCGACCTCGGCACGCCCGCCGAGCGTGCGGCGTACGAGACACTGCACCGTGCCTCGCTCGTGGCGCCCCCGCTGCGCGCCGGGCTCACCGCGAACGGCGCCGCCAAGGCGGTACGGCACCTGCGCGCGCTGCTCGGTGCGAACGCCGTCGCGATGGCCGACGAGCGGGCGTTGCTCGCGTGGGAGGGCACCGACGAGCAGCACGCCGCCCGTGTCCTCGACCGTGCTGCGCCGGTGCTGGAGAACGGCACGCCCGTCGTGCTCGGCGCCGGGCAGCTCGCCTGCGGTGACTCCACCTGTCCCATCAGGCACGCGGTGCTCGTCCCGCTCACCGCCGACGAGCGGGTCGTCGGCGTGCTCGCGGCGTTCGCCGCCGGTGCGTCCGCGGGACTGGTACGCGCGGTCACCGAGGTCGGTCGCTGGGTGAGCACGCAGCTCGACCTCGCCGAGCTGGACCGGTCACGGATGCGGCTCGCGGAGGCCGAGGTGCGTGCGCTGCGTGCCCAGATCTCGCCGCACTTCATCTACAACTCGCTCAACGCCATCGCCTCGTTCGTCCGCACCGATCCCGAGCGGGCTCGCGAGCTGCTCACCGAGTTCGCGGACTTCACCCGTTACTCGTTCCGCACCCACGGCGACTTCACGACGCTCGCCGAGGAGCTGC
This sequence comes from Acidothermales bacterium, assembly GCA_017354575.1. GTDB lineage: Bacteria > Actinomycetota > Actinomycetes > Streptosporangiales > WHST01 > WHST01. The sequence continues at coordinate 1,731 of JAFMQP010000333.1, forward strand.
GGTCGGTCGAGCGTTACCTGCTGCTCGAACGCGCGCGGTTCGGCGACCGGCTGCGCGTGACGCTGCGCATCGCGCCGGAGGTGCTGCCCGTCGCCGTCCCGTTCCTCTGCCTGCAACCGATCGTGGAGAACGCCGTACGCCACGGATTGCAGCCCAAGGCCGACGGCGGCGTGGTTACGATCGTCGCCGACGACGTCGGCACCGACTGCGTCATCAGCATCGAGGACGACGGCATCGGCATGGACCCCGACCTCGCGCTGCGGCTGCTCTCCGGCGAGGCACAGGCCAGCTCCACCGGCCTGGCGAACGTGGACGAGCGGCTGCGGCAGGTGTTCGGGGACGACTACGGCCTGCAGGTCGAGACCGCGCCGGAGGCGGGCACGAAGGTGAGCCTGCGGGTGCCGAAGTACCACGCCGGCGTCCACGCCAACGCTTGAAGCACCGTGGCGATACCACGCGGGTGGCCGTACGCTCGCAAGCGTGCTGGACGTGCTGGTGGTCGACGACGAACCACCCGCCCTCGCCGAGCTCGGCTACCTGCTGCGCCGCGAGCCGGGCGTCGGTAGCGTACGCACCGCGGCCTCGGCGGACGAGGCGTTGCGGCTGCTCGACCGGCAGGGCGTCGACGTCGTCTTCCTCGACATCCACATGCCCGGCCTTTCCGGCCTTGAGCTCGCGTCGGTGCTCGGCCGGTTCAAGACGCAGCCGGCCGTCGTGTTCATCACCGCGTACGAGGAGCACGCGGTGGAGGCGTTCGAGCTGAACGCGGTCGACTACCTGTTGAAGCCGGTGCGTGCGGAACGCCTCGCCGAGGCCGTCCGTCGGGTGACCATGCTCGTCGGCGGCGGGCACGGCGAGCCCGCCGACACCGAGGAGAGCGTGCCGGTCGAGCTCGGCGGCGTCACCAGGTTCGTCCGGGTGAGCGACGTGCGTTACGTCGAGGCGCACGGCGACTACGCGCGGCTGCACACGTCCAAGGACGCGCCGTTGGTGCGCGTTCCCCTCGCCACGCTAGAGGAACGCTGGCGTCCCAACGGTTTCGTACGCGTGCACCGCAGCGCACTGGTCTCGATCGCGCACATCGAGGAGATCCGGTTCGACGCCGGCCGCGCTGTCGTCGTGGTCGACGGAACCCCGTTGCAGGTGAGTCGTCGGCACACCCGCGAGCTCCGTGACCTGTTGCGCCGCAGGGCGTCAGGGGAGTCGCGGTGACGAGCGAGCAGCCGCGCCGCAGGGTGACCGTGACGCGTCCCAGGCGACGCGTCCGATCGCGTGGGATCGTCGCCGCGCACGAGATCGACTCGCAGACCCAGGTGGGCGAGGTGTACGTGCAGTCGCTCGTCCGCAGCCAGCTGCGGCTCGCGGTCCTGGTGTGCGGAGGCGTCGGCGTCCTGCTCGGCGGTCTGCCGTTGTTGTTCCTGCTCTGGCCCGGCGTCGTACGCGTGCACGTGTTCGGGCTGCCGCTGCCGTGGCTGCTGCTCGGCGTGCTCGTCTACCCGTTGCTCATCACGGCGGCCGGCTACTACGTCCGCCACGCCGAACGCAACGAACGTGACTTCTCCGATCTGGTCGGCAGGTCCTGATGGGAGAGTCGTCGCTCGGTGTCCTGGTCGTCGCGTTCGTCGCCGCCGCGACCATCGGCATCGGGCTCGTCGGCGTGCGTTACGCGCGTACCACCAGTGACTTCTTCGTCGCATCCCGCACGATCTCGCCGATCTGGAACGCATCGGCCATCGGCGGCGAGTACCTGTCCGCGGCGTCGTTCCTCGGCATCGCCGGCCTGCTGATGTCGTCCGGCGTGGACATGCTCTGGTACCCCGTCGGATACGCCGCCGGCTACCTCGTGCTGCTCGTGCTCATCGCCGCACCGCTACGGCGTTCCGGCGCGTACACGCTGCCGGACTTCGCCGAGTCGCGGCTCGGCTCGCTCGCCGTACGCCGTTGCGCCACCGTGCTCGTGATCCTGATCGGCTGGCTGTACCTCGTGCCACAACTGCAGGGCGCGGGCCTCACCCTGCGCACCGCGACGGGCGCGCCACCGTGGGCCGGCGGTCTCGTGGTGTGCGTCGTCGTACTGCTCGCGGTGGTGTCCGGCGGGATGCGCTCGGTGACGTTCGTCCAGGCGTTCCAGTACTGGCTGAAGCTGTGCGCGTTGCTGCTGCCCGCGCTGTTCCTCGTCGCCGTCTTCCGCATCCACGCCGGCCCGTCCGTCACGAACGACGCGTCGCCGACCGTCCCGCGCGCGACGCACGTGACCGTGCCCGCGGACGTGACGGTGCGGCTGCGGGGGACGGAGACGGTCGTCGTCGACGGCGTACTGGACGGCACGCCACGGCACGGCCGCGTCGTCATCGGCCCCGGGCGGCACACGCTGACCGCCGGCGCGCACGTGACGCTGCCCGCGGGGGCCGAGGTGCCGGTGCGCGTCGACCTGCCGTCACTCACCAACCGCGAGTGGGCGATCCCGTCCGTCGCGCGCGGCGGAGGACGCGACGGGCTCAGCATGTACGCGACGTACTCGCTCATCCTCGCCACGTTCCTCGGCACCATGGGGCTGCCGCACGTTCT
>JAFMQP010000077.1 GCA_017354575.1 Acidothermales bacterium
GTCATGCCCTCGATGCCGTCGAGCGCGCGCCGCAGGGCGGGCAGGGCGTACGCACGCGCCTCGTCCGGACGCGCCTGCATGTACGGCTCGTCGAGCTGGACGATGTCGGCGCCGGCGGCGAACAGGTCGCGGACCTCCGCGTTGCACGCGTCCGCGTACGCCATCGCGAGTGACTCGCGGTCCGGGTAGTGGTCGTTCTGCGCCTGCTGCGACATGGTGAACGGGCCCGGCACGGTCATCTTGACCGTCCGGTCTGTGTGGGCGCGCAGGAACCGCAGGTCGTCCACCTCGACCGGCCGGCTTCGTTCGATCGGCCCGAAGACGCGGGGCACCGGGTTGGGCTTGCCGGTGCGGTCCGGCGCGCTCCCCGGCTTGTCGAGGTCGACGCCGGCGAGCGCGGTCGCGAAGTGGTTGGAGTAGCTCTCGCGGCGGATCTCCCCGTCGGTGAGGATGTCGAGTCCGGCGTCCTCCTGCGCCCGGATCGCCAGCAGCGTGGCGTCGTCCTGCGCCTCGGCGAGGTACGCGTCGGGGATGCGCCACAGCTCCTTGGCACGGACGCGGGGCGGCAGCCGGGAACCGAGCCGGTCCCGGTCGATCAACCAGTCAGGCTGCGGATAACTGCCCACGAGGGAGCTCGGCAACATCACGCTCATGTGCTGATGTCCGGGTAGGGCAGCGACTCGTGGGCGAGCGCGGCGGCGTAACCGCGTTGGTACGTCAACGGCTCTGGGTGGTCGCGCTCGAACATCGCGATGAAGAGCGTCAGCGTGAGGAACGGGTGCGCGCCCAGCTCGAACAGGGCGACGTGGTCGTGGTTCGCGAGCGCCTCGCGCTCGGCGTCGGTGAACTCCAGCCAGGTGCACCGTTCGCCGGTGTGCAGGTTCAACGCCGCGCACGCCCGTTCCCGCTCCCACCAGGTGACGCACTCGCGCGGCTCGGCGCGGTAGCGCTCGACCAGCTCGGGGTCCCTGTCGACCGTGTAAAGGAACTTGTCCACCAGGTATTTGCTCATGTCTCCACTCCGGACGGGTACCAGGTGAAGTACGCCTCCATCGTGTGGAACAGGTCGAGGTTGTCGGCGTAGTCGGCCTTGTTCTCACCGGCCACGCCCATCATCAGCATGAAGTCCATGAACCCGTGCGTGGCGTTGCCCGGTTCCCACAGGCTCTCCAGGCTCACCTCCGACAGTGCACCCTCGATGTCGCCGTTCGCGATCCACTCGACGGCCTTCGCGTCGAACTCGGGGTCGGGCCCGTGCGGCCCGAACTGCCGTGGCCCGCCCAGTTCCAGCGACAGGTGGCCGGTGCCGATCATCGCCACGCGCTGCGTGCTCGGCCACGACTCCACCAGCTCGCGCAGCGTCCGGCCGAGCTCGACGAACCGCTTCGGCTGCGGCATCGGCGGCGCGAAGATGTTGGTGTAGACCGGCACGATCGGCAGGTCGTTCTGCGGCCGTACGGTGAAGATCGGGCACGTGATGCTGTGGTCCACGCGCAGCTCGTTGCTGAAGGCGAGGTCGAAGCCGGCGTCCAGGCCGCCGCGGAGGATGTGCGCGGACAGTTCCTCGTGCCCGCGCAGGGTCAGCCGCGGCAGGCCGAACTCGCGTTCCTCGTTGTAGAAGTTCGCGTCGTAGAACGGCGCCTTGCCGACCAGGAACTGCGGCACGTTGTCGAGCCAGATCTGGTGGAAGTGGTCCGAGCCGACCATCACGAGCACGTCCGGACGCGCCCGCTCCAGCGTCTCGCGGTACGCCTCGACCTTCGCGACCCAGTCCGCCGCGAACGGCGGCCGTTCCGCCTCGGGAAGCGTGCTCGTCCGGTAGTAGAACGGGTGATGGGTCGTGGCGAGGACGGCTACGAGCTCTGCCACAGCGCCTCCCATCACTCGCGGCATACCGACCAGGAACCGCAGTGCGTACACTGGTCCGCCAGGCGGTGTCAGCCTGCCGCCGCTCGTGTGGGTGTGTCAAGAGCCGACGGGGAGGCACGACGATGGCGGGACGCGGACGGACGCCCGAGTTCATCGAGGCACTGGCCCGCGGGCTCGACGTGCTGCGCAGCTTCGACGCCGACCACGCCCACATGTCGCTCACCGAGGTGGCGACGGCGGTCGGCCTGGCCCGTCCCACGGCCAGGCGGATCCTGCTCACCCTGCAGGAGCTCGGCTACGTACGTGCCGAGCGCGCCGGTTACACGCTCACGCCTCGGGTGCTCGACCTCGGCATGGCGTACGTGGACGCGCTCGGGCTGTGGGAGATCGCCCGTCCGCACCTGCAGGCGCTGGTCGGCGTCACCGGTGAGTCCTCGTCGATGACGCAGCTCGACGGCTCCGACATCGTCTACGTCGCCCGCGTCGCCGTGCCGAAGATCATCACGCTGCGCGTGCACATCGGCACCCGGTTCCCGGCGCTCGTCACGTCGCAGGGGAAGGTCCTGCTCGCCGCGCTGCCGCCGGAGCGGGCGGACGAGGCGTTGCGGATCCCGAGCAGGTCCGGGCTGCCGCCCGTGCTGCCGCGCGAGCGGGACGAGATCCACGAGATGCTCGCGGAGGTGCGGGCACGCGGCTGGGCGCTGGCCGACGAGGAGCTCGCGCCGGGCATCAGGTCGATCGCGGCGCCGGTGCGCGACGGCCACGGTCGTGTGCACGCCGCCATGAACGTCACCGTGCACGCCGCCGAGACGCCGGTGCGCGTGCTCGTCGACGACTACCTCCCGCACCTGCTGCGCACCGCGGGCGAGATCGGCGCCGACTGGGCGCGCTGGCAGCGGCGTCCGATGACGGAGGAACCCGCGTCGGGTGGTCGCTCCCCGCGATCCCGTCGCGACCAGGGCGTCGCCTGACCCTTGCGCCCGGCGTCGGCCTCGGTCCAGACTGTCCGCAAGCCGGACGACTGTCCGCAGGAACGGGACGACTGACATGGCTCTCGGGCTGCTGCTCTTGCGCCTGCTGCTCGCGGCGCTGCTCGCCGGTCACGCGTGCCAGAAGGCGTTCGGCTGGTTCCGTGGGCAGGGCATCGACGGCACCGCCAGGACGTTCGAGTCGTGGGGCTTCCGCCCGGGACGCCAGCACGCGTTCATGGCCACGGCCGCCGAGCTGACCGGCGCTGTGCTGCTCGCACTCGGCCTGCTCACACCGCTCGGCAGCGCCGTCGTCGTGGGCACGATGACCGTCGCCGCGTCGGCGAACTTCAAGAACGGGCTGTGGGCCCACCTCGGCGGCTACGAGGTGGCCTTCGTCTACGGCGCGCTCGCGTTCGTCATCGCGGTCACGGGCCCGGGCGCGCTGTCGCTCGACGCCGCGGCCGGGCTCCCGCTCTCCGGGATCGGCTACGCACTCGGCGCAGCGGCGCTCGGCATCGTCGCGGCGCTCCCACCCCTGCTGCGCCGCAGACAGGCACTGCGTCAGCCGGCCGGCTGACCCACCTCACGGGCGCGGTACGCCCACGGTCGAAGGAGATCCGATGAACGACCAGTCCCCGAACGGTGACCGCGGCATCGTGTTCCGCGGCGGCCACGTCCTCACCATGGACGACGCGCACAGTCAACTCGCCGGCGCGGACGTGCTCGTCACCGGCGACCGCATCACGGCGGTGGGCCCAGCGCTCGAGGTGCCGGAGGGCACCGTGGAGATCGACGCGACCGGCGGCCTGGTCATGCCCGGCATGGTCGACACGCACAGGCACATGTGGCAGACGGTGATGCGCGGATACGGGGCGGACTGGACGCTCACGCAGTACTTCGTCTGGTACTACCTGGAGCACGGCAAGGTCTTCCGTCCCGAGGACGTGCACGTGGGCAACCTGCTCTCGGCGATCGAGGCGCTCGACGCGGGTGTGACGACAAGCGTCGACTGGTCGCACGGGCTGCAGACCGTCGACCACGCCGAGGCCGCCGTGGACGCGCTCAAGGCGGTGCCCGGCCGGTTCGTACTGGCGTACGGCAACCTGCAGGCCGGCCCGTGGGAATGGTCGGCGACGCCGGAGTTCCGCGCCTTCGTCGAGCGCCGCAACACCGGGGACGACATGCTGGGGATCCAGATGGCGTTCGACGTCACCGGCGACCCGTCGTTCCCGGAACGCGCCGCGTTCGAGGTCGCCCGCGACCTCGGTGTGCCGGTGACGACCCACGCCGGCGTGTGGGGCGCGACGAACGACGACGGCGTCCGGCTCATGCACGAGCACGGTTTCATGACCGAGCAGAACGTCTACGTGCACTCGACGACGCTCTCGCCCGACTCGTACCACCGCATCGCCGCGACGGGTGGCTCTGTGTCGGTGGCGACGGAGAGCGAGCAGAGCGCGGGACAGGGCTACCCGGCCACGTGGCAGCTGCGCAGGTACGACATCCCCGTCTCGCTGTCGATGGACACGAGCGTGTGGTGGAGCGGGGACCTGTTCTCGGCCATGCGGGCGACGCTCTCCGCCGACCGGTCGCGCGAGCACCTGGAGGCACACGCCAAGGCCGAGACGGTCACGCACCACCGGCTACGTGCCGAGGAGGTCGTCGACTGGGCGACCCGCGGCGGCGCCAGGGCTCTCGGCATGGACGGCCTGATCGGCAGCATCGAGGTCGGGAAGAAGGCCGACCTCGTCCTGGTCAAGAACGAGGAGTCGCCGGTGATGTTCCCCGTCGTCCACCCGTACGGCCACGTCGTCTTCCAGGCCGGTCGCGGCGACGTGCACACGGTCGTCGTGAACGGCAGGCTGGTCAAGCGCGACCACAAGCTCATCGGCGTCGACCTGCCCGCCGTGCGTCGCGCGGTCGACGAGACCATCGAGCACCTGCGTGCCGCCGTCGGCGAGGACGCGTGGGTGCAGGGGATGAACCCCGAGGTGCCGGAGACGGAGATGCTCGACAACCCGTACGGCTACACGACGTACCACAGCGCCGCGACGCACGGGCACTGACGTCACTCGGCGGGGGGCACGTACTCTGCGTTGCGGTCGACGGTCTCGTAGACCGTGCCGGCGATCGGCGTGCGCAGCTCCTCGGCGAGCTGGCCTAGCAGTCCCGCGGCCCGGGCGAGCAGCGCGTACCCGCGGAGCAGCTCGACGGGAAGGCCGAGGTCCGCCAGCGCCGCGCCGCAGACGCCCGCGCCGTTGAGCGGCAGCGCGCGCCCGAGGACGTCGGGCGCCACCCGCCCGACCGCCTCGAACAGCGCGAGGTGCGGGCCGTAGCAACCCTCCTCGCGGGCGACGCGGACGATCACCGGCGTTCGCGGGTCGCGTTGCTTGTGCACCGGGTGCCCGAGCCCCGGGACGAGCCGGTGCTCGGCACGCCGCCGCTCGACGGCCGCGCGCGCGACGGCGTCCCACTCCGCGTCGGTGGCTGGGAGGTCGTCCGCGTGCTCGCCGAGCACGCCGGCGAGGAAGCGGCCGGTGTCCTCGGTGACGCCGAGGAACCGCGACCCTCCGCCCAACAGGCCGGCCGCGAGCGCGCCCTGCAGCGACTCGGGCGCGGACAGGAACGCGAGCCGCGCCGCGATCGCGGTGGGCGTGAAGCCGTGGTCGGCGAGCGCGACGAGCACCGCCTCGAAGACGCGCAGCTCGCCAGGCTCGGGACGCCGCAGCGTGGTCAGCCAGAACGCCAGCTCGCCGAGGCCGACCTGACCGATCATCTCGTTCGCGAGATCCTTGCCCAGCAACGTGATCGTGGTCGCGTCCGACGTGCCGAGCGACGTCGGGTAGCGGGGTGCGTCGGTCACGTGGACCGCCCTTCTCGTCGTCGGCTCAGCCCGCGGCGGCGTCGCTACCGCCGAGCAGCCAGGCCCGGATCTCGTTCCCGTGCTCGTCCAGCCGCGGTGGCGGCAGCGTGTGCCGGGTGGGGGTCGCGCTCAGCCCGATCGGGTTGCGCACCGTCGGCACCGCGGCGTCGCCGGTGCCGACGGTGACGACGGGGTCGAGGCCGAGGTCGGTCGCGAGGGCGACGCCGCCGTCGACGTGGTTGATCGGCCCGCACGCGATCCCCGCGGCGGTCAGCCGCTCGAACCACTCGTCCGCCGGCCGCTGCGTGAGCCTGCCGACGAGCAGCTCACGCAATGCCTCGCGGTTGCTGGTGCGGTCCTCGTTGTGCGCGAACCGCTCGTCGTCGGCGAGCTCGTCGAGCCCGAGCGCCTCGCACAGCCGGCGGAACTGCCCGTCGTTGCCCGCGATGACGATGAGGTCCTTGTCGGCTGTGGGCAGCGGCTCGTACGGGAACAGGCTGGGGTGGGCGTTGCCCATCCGGTTCGGCACCGTACCGCCCGCGACGTACGCCGACGACTGGTTCACCAGCGCCGACAACGCCGACGACAGCAGGTTCAGCTCGACGTGCTGGCCCTCGCCGGTGGCGTTCCTGTGGTTGAGCGCGGCCAGGATGCCGATCACGGCGTGCATGCCGGTGATCACGTCGAACACCGAGATGCCGGCACGGTACGGCGGCCCGTCCGGGTCGCCGGTGAGGCTCATCAGGCCGGACGCCGCCTGCACCAGCAGGTCGTAGCCCGGCAGCGTCGCCCCGCCCGCCGCGCCGAAGCCGCTGATCGACGCGTAGATCACGCCCGGGTTCGCGTCGCGCACCGACTCGTAGTCCAGCCCGAACCTGCGCAGCCCGCCCGGCTTGAAGTTCTGGATCAGCACGTCCGCGCGCGCGGCCAGCTCGGTCGCGGCCCTGAGGTCCTCGGGGTCCTTGAGGTCGAGCCCGATCGAGCGCTTGTTCCTGTTGACCGCGAGGAAGTACGTCGAGACACCGTCGCGTACGGGCGGCACCCAGGTGCGGGTGTCGTCCCCGGCGGGCGCCTCGACCTTGATCACGTCCGCGCCGAGGTCGGCGAGCAGCATGGTGGCGTACGGGCCGGCGAGGATGCGGGAGAAGTCGGCGACGAGCAGGCCGTGCAGCGGACCGTCGGTCATCGCGTCGCCATCCGAATCCCTGCCATCCGCTCACCGGACGAGTGTCCGGTCTATGGTCGGAGACGAGGGACTTCCGTGTCAAACCGTGTGTACTCCTGCAGCAGCACCGGCCCGTTCTCCGCGGGAAGCACCGCCACAGCCGTTGCGGCGGCGGCGAAACCGAGCACCAGCCAGCCGTGCAGCGGGTCGAACGCGCGCAGCCAGCGAAGCTCGTGCAGCAGCAGGAACGTCGTCAGCGACCACGCGGGCCACCGCAGCCGCGAGCCGCAGACGTCCCACACGAGGGCGCCGACGACGAGGCCCGCGGTGTAGTAGCGGTTCGTCCCGGGGTCGAGCGCCATCCGCACGGACGTCGCCACGAGCAACGCCGCGGCCCATCTGCCACGGCGCACCGCGATCGCCGCGAGCGCGAGGCCGATCAGCATCTGCGCGGGCCGGTCCCACGACGGCGTGCGCGGGTCCTGGACGCCGAGCACGCGCAACGCCGAGAGCGCGGTGTTCCCGATCGTGAACCGCAGTGCGCGCGTCGTGTTCGGGTCCGCGACGAAGAACGGCAGCCACGCCGCGGCCACGCCGACCGCGGCGACGACCGTGGAACGGAGCCAGTTGCGCGCTCCGGGCAGCAGCAGGATCACCGCCGCGAACGGCACGGCCCACGGTTTCGAGTCGACGGCGAGCGCCACGAGCAGGCCCGTGAGCCACGGGCGCCGGTCGAGCGCGCACAGGAGAGCGGCGACACCGAAGACCATGGCGAGGATGTCGTCGAGGTGCAGCGAGAACACGGCGGCGTACATCCACACGGGCACGACGCAGAATGCCGCTACCAGCAGCCTGCGGTCGATCCGCTCGGCCGGCTCCACGTGCCGGGACGCTACCTGCCCGAGCACGGCGATCCGGTGCACCATCGCCAGCACCAGGACGATCGCTCCCGCGCAGAACAGCTGCGCCGTGAGCATGTCGGACCGCGGCGACGACAGCACCCGCAACAGCCACGTGACGACGAACGCGACCGGCCCGATCTGCAGCTTCGGGTCGTCGGCGTAGACGTGCAACCCGAGCCGCGGGTCGTCGAGGTCGCTCAGGATCCCCTCGCCGATGGTGAAGAAGTGCCACGCGTACCCGCCCGGTACGGCCATGACGACGAACCAGCCGCCGGTCCAGGCGGCGAGCAGTACGACCAGCGTTCGTCGGGAGGCGACCAACCGGCCGTACGCGGACCACACACGGGGAAGCTACGGACGTCCACCTTAGGAGCAGGTGAGAAGCGGCCGAAGTCACCTGCCCGCCCGGTGCGGGATCTGTGCCTTGCTGTGCGGCTGGTCGCTGTCGGCCGGGTTCGCAACGGTGCTCTGCGGGAACTTCTCGAGCACCTCCTCCGGCGTCATCACCTCGCCGTCACCCGGATAGGGCTTCTTCCATCCGGTCGACGAGTACCACAGCATCCGGTTGAACGGGGCGAACGCGAGCTGATCCTCCTCCTTGAAGTCCTGCTTGGCGGACCAGTCGATCCACTGTTTCTCCACCGCGTTCGACACCTGCGCCGGGGTCGGGTTCAGCGTGTCGAGCGGGATGTCGTTCTTCCTGTACGTGTACGGGCTGAAGTCCGGCTCGTCGGTGAACGACTCGTACATCGGCTCCGCGGCCATGTCGAGCTGGTTCATCGGCGGCAGGCCGAGGATCTGCTCGATCGTCCGGACGACGTTCAGCTGGCTGTAGTACGTGTGGTCGACCGCACCGTGCCTGGCGTACGGGCTGATGACCATGGACACGGTGCGGTGCCCGTCCACGTGGTCGACGCCGTTCTGGGAGTCGTCCTCGACGACGAAGATCGCCGAGTCCTTCCAGAACCTGGAGTGCGTGATCGCGTCGACGATCCTGCCTGTCGCAAGGTCGTTGTCGGCGACCATCGCGCTCGGCGTCGGGTAGCCGGCGTTGAGACCGTTGGTGTGGTCGGACATGACCCACATCGTGTTCAGCGCCGGCAGGTCGCCGCTCTTCTCGTACTTCTCGAGGTCCTGTGCGAACAGGTCCGCGCGGTACTGGTCGGGGATCTTGGTCTGGAAGTTGGGGAAGTCGGGATCGGTGATCTTGGCGAGCGACGGGATGTCCGTCTTCGTGGTGCAGTACCCCGGTGGGACGTGCCGCTCACCGGACTGCTTGCCTTCGATGATCTGCGAGTCCCGGTACCACTGGGACCAGGTGCCCGGGCACGACTTCTTGTCAGGCGTGCTGAACCACTCGGCGTACTCCCCCCAGTTGTGCGCGGTGAGACCGTGTGCCATCGCGTCGTCCCAGAGGAAGCCCGACTTCGGGTACACCATCGCGTCCGGTTGCCCGTAGTTCCGCACGTGGTTCGCGTACGACCGTTCGAGGTAGTCGTTGACGAACGCGCCGTCCAGCCAGGTGTGCCCCACGGCCGAGTTCGTGCCGTCGGAGTAGAGGTTGTCGATCAACGGGAACTGCTGGGTCAGCGCGTGCGCGTTTGGCGTGGTGTTCCGGCCGAACTGCGTCAGCGACGGGTCGCCGTTGCCGCGCGGGTCGTCGCCGAGCTCCTGGTCGTACGTACGGTTCTCCCGCACGATCATGAACACGTGCTTGATCTTCGACGGGTCGCCGATGCGCTGCGGGACGGCGAGCGGCTTGCGCGCCGGTGAACCCTTCTCGTTGCGGCCGGCGAGGCCGTTCCACTGGTTGTTCGAGAAGACCTGCGACGTGTCCTTGGTGATCTGGCCGGTGCTCGGCCTGGCGATCAGCTCGATCGTGCCCAGGTCGTTGTAGACCTGGCGTCCCGTGACCGGTCTCGTGCCAGGACCCTCGGCGATCATGCTGTCCTTCCCGAGCGCCCCGACGCCGGCCTGGTCGGCGACGACGAGCCGGCCGAGTGCGGCGTCCCAGTGCAGCGTGCCCGGGTACCAGGCCGTCGGGATGAGTCCGTCGAACGCGGCGGCCCGGTGCGCACCGTCGTACTCGTAGACCGCGAGTGCGTTGTTCCGGCCGAGGCTCACCGCCAGGTGCGTCGAGTCGAGGAATTCCAACGCGTTCGGCGAACTGCCGTACGGCTGGCCCGGGATCGGGTTGACGTTGAGGGTCTGCGCGACCTCGTGTGCCGCGGTGTCGATCACCGACACGCTGTCGTCGCTGGAGTTCGTGACGAGCAGGTCGGTGCCGTGCGCGAGCAGGCTGCTCGGGTCCAGGCCGACCTCGTAGGTGTGGACGACACTGTCGGTACGCAGGTCGATCTCCGACACCGTGCCGTCGTCGGCCCGGCCGTCGGTCTTCTCCGCGACGACCGGCGAGTCGTAGCTGACGTTGGTGAAGTCGTCGCCCGTCGGCTTCCTGCCGCCCTCGTTGCTCACGTACGCGCGCGTCCCCACGACGACGATGTCGCGCGGTGCGACACCCACGGCGATCCCGCCCTTGATCGTGTCGGTGGCCGGGTCGAGTTCCTCGACGCGGTCCCACCCGTCGAGCACGACGAGCATGTGCCTGCCGTCCGGCGCCCAGGCGAGCCCGGTCGGCAGCGGTGCGGCCGCTGCACCGCCAGCGCTCTTCGGTACGGACGAGTCCGCCGGCAGCGCGACGGCCCGCGGGGCGCCCAGCGTCCCGTCGGCGTGCACGGGGAACCTCAACAGGTTGCTCGCCTGCGCGGCCCACAGCGTGTTGCCGTCCGCCGAGTAGAGCAGACCGCGGACGCTCACGTTGCCGCTGCCCACACCTCTGGGCGGCGTGTACTGCTGCAGCACCTTGCGGTCGACGAGGTCGACGACGGTGAACAGTCCCCCGCCCGCCTTGGTGAGGTCGACGGACGTCTTGCCGTCCGGGCGGACGGCCAAGTCCAGCGGTCGCCCGCTGTGCTCGATGCTGTCACCGGCAGGCGTCACGTACTGGTTGTCGGGGGTAAGCACGGAACCGTCCGTCTGTCGACCGGTCAGGTTCGCACCGAGCGGCCGGTCAGCTTGCGCAGCCTTTTCATGGAGCGGCTCGTCGTTCCGGGCGGCGCCCGCGGTAACTGCCACGACACCTGTGACGACCAGCGCGGTGACACCCGCGACGAGCATCGAGAGCGATTTCTTGCGGACGCGATGTCTATTGACGAGACCGGAAATATCCATGAAACGGCACCTCTTCATTCTCCGGGTATCCCAGGATGAAGCTAGGTGCCGAAAGGATGCCGCGACCGGACCGCCGAGTGAACTGAGGCTGAACAGCGAAAACGGGTAACCGGAGCAACCGATCTCAGCGAATGGCGCGCAGCCAGTCGGTTACCAGTGGCTAAATTGAACGCGTTCAGAGGCCGGCGGGATCGGTGTTGGCGCCGCAGCAGATCACCGCAACTCTTTCGCCAGTTTTCTGCTGATAACGCTTTCCAAGGATCGCGGCGAATGCGGCGGCGCCACTGTGCTCGACCACTATTCGGCATTCGTCCCAGAGCCGTCGACGGGCCGTTACGATCTCGTCGTCGCGGACGAGGACGCTGCGCACGTAGTTCGCCGCGGCCGTGGCGAAGGCGATGTCGCCCACCCGCCTCGCGCCGAGAGAGTCGGCAGCGACCGCGGTGGTGTCGACGTCGATGTCGACGGGCCCGCCGGCGTCGAGGGCGTCGTGCAGCGTCGGCAGGTTCTCGGGCTCGACCGCGACGACGGACGCGTGGCCCGCGGCCGCGGCCGTGATGCCGGCCATCAGGCCACCGCCGCCGACGGCGACGAGGATCGTGTCGACCTCGGCCTGGTCGAGCAGTTCCAGCCCGACCGTGCCCTGGCCCGCGCACACAGCCCGCTGGTCGTACGCGTGCACCTCGAGCGCACCGGTCTCCCCGATCCGCCGGCGTGCGGCGGTGAGCGCGTCGGCGTAGCCCGCGCCGCCGACGACGCCGGTCGCGCCGAGCCGTCGGAGCCGTTCTGCCTTGGCCGCGCTGATGACCTCGGGCACGTAGATCTCCGCGCGCACACCGAGGATGCCGGCGGCGTACGCAACCGCGAGGCCGGCGTTGC
>JAFMQP010000334.1 GCA_017354575.1 Acidothermales bacterium
CGTAGACGAGGTGGTCGGTCGCGAAGTCGGGCGAGAGCGCGAGCCCCAGCAGCCCGCCTTCGCCGGCGTCGGGCCGGACGCCCGGCACCGTGCCGACCGGCGTCACCCCGCCGTGCGGCGTGACGCGGACGACGCGGTGGCTGTCCCGTTCGCTCACCAGCGCGTCACCGTTCGCCAGGAACGCCACGCCCCACGGCACGGCGAGCCTCGTCGCGATCACCTCAGGGGTGCCGACGCTCGCCCGGCGAGGCGAGGACGTCGGCGCGGCCGAGCGGACCGGCGGCGCCGCCGAGGTCGCGCCCGTGGCCGACCCGCTCGGTACGCTCGACCCGGGCCCGGCACCGGTGCACGCGGTGACGCACGCCAGCGTGAGGACCGCCGCCACCGGACCGAGCCGCATCCCTCGACCGTACGCGGGCCGGGTAACGAACCGGGCGACGATAGGGTCATGGCGACGACCAGCGTTCCGCCACCGGAAGGACGTGAGCAGTGAGCGAAGCGCGCACATGTCGGTGAGCGTCGCGATCGCGCCGTTTCGCGACCTGGCCGTGCCGGGCGTCGACATCCGGGTGTTCGAGGGCGGTACCGACCTGCCCGACGGCGCCGACGAGGCCGAGCTGTACGTGCCGCCGTACGACTTCGCGCTCGTACACATGGAGCAGATGGCGCGGATGCCGAAGCTGCGCGTCGTCCAGACGCTGACCGCCGGGTACGAGCACGTGCTGCCGTACCTGCCGGCCGGCGTGACCCTCTGCAACGCGCGCGGCGTGCACGACGCCAGTACGGCCGAGCTGGCCGTCGGGCTGATGCTCGCGTCGTTGCGCGGCATCGACGAGTTCGCCCGCGCCCAGCCGTCCGGCGAGTGGCTGTTCGCGCCGCGCCTCTCGCTCGCCGACCGCACCGTGCTGATCGTCGGCCACGGCTCCATCGGCCAGGCACTGGAACGCCGGCTCGCCGGCTTCGAGGTGGAGGTGGTGCGCGTCGCCCGGCGTCCGCGTGCCGGCGTCCACACCATGGCCGAGCTGCCGGGGCTGCTCCCGGACGCCGACGTGGTCGTGCTGCTCGTCCCGCTCACGCCGGAGACGGAACGGCTCGTCGACGCCGGGTTCCTCGCCCGGATGCACGACGGCGCCGTGCTCGTCAACGTCGCCCGCGGCCGGGTCGTCGACACCGACGCGCTGCTCGCCGAGCTCGAGGCCGGCCGGCTGCGTGCCGCGCTGGACGTCACCGAGCCGGAGCCGCTGCCCGCGCAGCACCCGCTGTGGCGCGCGCCCGGCTGCCTGATCAGCCCGCACGTCGGCGGCGCGACGTCGGCGTTCCTGCCCCGTGCCCGGCGCCTGGTCGTCGAGCAGCTCACCAGGTTCGTCGCGGGCGAGCCGCTTCGAAACGTCGTAGTCTCGAGGTGACGACCGAGCCGCCCGGAGGTGGTGGCGTACGGACCTGCGCGAGTTCGTCACGAACCGCTGGCATTCGCTGCTCCGCACCAGCCGGCAGTTCGCACCCGACCTCGACACGGCCAGGGAACGACTGGCCGCGGCGTTCGTCGACACGGCGGGCGAGCTGCGCCGGCACGGCCCGGACACCGCTGAACAGGCCGTCCTGGCGTACCTGTCGGGTTCGGACCAGGCAGCGGCCCTGCCCGAGCCCGCGTACCCGGAGGAGCCGGCGCCGGACCGCGACCCGTACGGCGACCACGTGCTGCCCAGGCTCCGCGCGAGGCGCCGCAGGCGGCTGCGTACGGCCCTGGTCGCCGCGTGCGTCGCGGTGGCGCTCGGCGTGGCGTACGCCGTCGGCGGGACCTCCCCACGACCCGACCCACCGGCGTACGGCGACGTGCTGTCCTGGCCCGCCCGTGGACCGCTCGCGCACGACCAGGCGTTCGTCGACGAGCTGGCGCGGCGCGCGGCGAACGGCCGGGTGATCTACGCCGGTGACGTGGCCGGCGAGCGGGTCGGCCTGGTCGTGTCGCGGTACCCGGGTCTGCCGCAGGTCGGTCTCACCGCGTTCGTCGGCAGGGCCGGGACGAGGGCCGACCGGCTGGCCGAGACCGACCCGGGTCTCGTCTCGCCGACCGCACGCGTGGTCGCGTGGGCCGACCCCGAGCCGTCCGGCGTGCACGTCCTCGTCGTGCTGGCGGAGTCGCGTGCGCACACCGCCGCGGTCTCGAGCGCCGCCGTGGCGCGGCTGGGCCACATCGACCGCTCGTTCGTCACGCACCACATGCACGACGGCGTCGTCGCCGTGCCGGCGCGGGCGCCGTCGGTGCGGATGATGCGGGTGTCGGTCGCGGGGGCGCCGGGCTCGCCGTACGACGGCCCGGTGCTGGGCATCGAGCGGACGCCGTACCCGCCCGGGTCCCGTGCGCCGCGACCCATGCGTTCCTACGGGGCCACGGCCGGCGTCGACGAGGCGTGGCGGGACGCCGCCGCCGAGCTCGCCGGCACCTACCGGGTGCCGTTCGCACGCCTCCTGGTGCTGTGGCGATGGGCTCGGGTGCTCGGGACCGAGACGGTGCTGCTGGCGGCGGCGTACCGGCTGCCGACCGGAGCGATCGTGCTGCAGGTGCGCTGGCGGAGCCGTCGGTTCGACAACAACATCGCAGTCAGCCGGTTCGTGCGGGGGCGGCTGCTGCTCGACCCCACGGAACCGGTCGCGTGGCGGATGGGCGGGCAGATCGCGGTCTTCTGGCCGGGCGCCAGGCACCGCGCGGTCGTGCTCAACGGCAGCGTCCGCTCGTCCCCTGCCCAGCTGGTGACACACACGGACGCCGACGGTTTCGCGGCCGTCACCGTGCCGCCGCGGATGCGCGACCCGTGGGTCCATGTCCCGCTGGGGCGCAGCAACGTGAACGGGTACATCCTCTCCACGTCGTCGCCGTTCGACCAGGACCCGCTCGACATCGGTGACGCGACGCCGGTGCCGTGACCCCGTCTCACATGCCGGACGTCGGCGTCCACCAGCTTGACAGTACGGCCACCGGCGGCGAAGCTACCTCTCGTGAGCAGAGAGCGGATGATCCTCGTACTCGGGCGGCGTGCGGGCTGACCGAGACACTGCTTGCACGCGACCCCTCGCCGGCTTCGGCCCGAGGGGTTTTTTGATGGCCAACTACCTGTCGGGGATGAGGACGATGACGCGGAGAGCGGGGCCGACGCATGGCTGAGGAGATGACGGGGGCACAGGCGCTCGTCCGTTCGCTCGAGCACGAGGGCGTCGAGGTCGTATTCGGCATCCCCGGCGGCGCCGTCCTTCCCGCCTACGACCCGTTGTTCGACTCCGAGCAGATCCGCCACATCCTCGTCCGCCACGAGCAGGGCGCGGGACACGCGGCGGAGGGATACGCCCAGGCGACCGGCAAGGTCGGTGTGTGCATGGCGACGAGCGGTCCCGGGGCGACCAACCTCGTGACCGCGCTCGCCGACGCGCACATGGACTCCGTGCCGGTCGTCGCGATCACCGGCCAGGTGGCGACGAACCTCATCGGCACCGACGGCTTCCAGGAAGCTGACATCAGCGGCATCACCATGCCGATCACCAAGCACAGCTACCTGGTGACGAAGCCCGAGGAGATCCCCCGGGCGATCGCGGAGGCGTTCCACATCGCGAGTACGGGACGGCCCGGACCGGTCCTCGTCGACCTGGCGAAGGACGCCATGCAGGCGAAGGCGTCGTTCACCTGGCCGGTGCAGATGGACCTGCCCGGGTACCGTCCCGTGCCGAAGCCGAACGCCAAGCGCGTGCGCGAGGCGGCGCGGCTCATCGGGGAGTCGGCGCGTCCGGTGCTCTACGTGGGCGGCGGCGTCATCAAGGCGGGCGCCGCCGCCGAGCTGCGCGAGCTCGCGGACCTCACCGGCATCCCCGTCGTCACCACACTGATGGCGCGCGGCGCGTTCCCCGACAGCCACCCGCAGCACGTCGGCATGCCCGGCATGCACGGGGCGGTGGCCGCGGTCGGCGCCCTGCAGCGGGCCGACCTGCTCGTCGCGCTGGGCACCAGGTTCGACGACCGGGTCACCGGCCAGCTGTCGACGTTCGCGCCCGGCGCCAAGGTGATCCACGCCGACATCGACCCCGCGGAGATCTCCAAGAACCGCGCCGCCGACGTCCCGATCGTCGGCGACTGCAAGGAGACGCTGCGCGTGCTGAACTCCGCGGTGCGGGCCGAGCAGGAGAGCGGCCGCAAGGCCGACCTCACCGCGTGGTGGCGGCAGCTCGACGGCTGGCGGCGGATGTATCCGCTCGGCTACGACTCGCCCGAGGACGGTTCGCTTTC
>JAFMQP010000335.1 GCA_017354575.1 Acidothermales bacterium
GACCTCGTGCTCGCCGCGTACCTCGTCCGGCTGGGCGAACGCGACGCCCAGCGAGGCGGCGACGCGCGCGCGGGACGGCTCGACGTCGACGAGAGTGACGCTGCTGCCCGGAATCCGCGCCAGCAGCCGGGCCACGCAGCATCCCACCATCCCGGCGCCGACGACGCAGGCGCGGTCGCCGATCCGTGGCGCCGCGTCCCACAGCGCGTTGACGGCCGTCTCCACCGTTCCGGCGAGCACGGCCCGTCGACCCGGCACGCGGTCCGGCACCGGCAGCACCGCGGCCGCGGGCACGACATACTCGGTCTGGTGCGGATAGAGGCAGAAGACGTTACGCCCCAACAGTTCCGGCGGACCCGCCCGTACCACGCCGACGTTGAGATAGCCGTACTTCACCGGCGCGGGGAAGTCACCGTCCTGGAACGGCGCCCGCATCGCCTGCCACTGGTCCGGCGGCACCCGTCCGGCGAACACGAGCAGCTCCGTCCCTCGGCTCACCGCGGTCCAGCTGGTCTGCACCAGCACCTCGTCCGCCGCGGGCGCGGGCAGGGACACCGGACGGACCTCGCCGCGGCCCGGCCCGGTCACCCAGAACGCCTGCGCCTGCTGCACGAGCCCATCCTTGTCCTCGGCGCCGCTGAACCACGTCGCCCGCCCATACGTAGTGGCTGTCACGACCCGCAACGGAGGAGCGGTGCACACGGTTCGGTCCCAGACGATTGTCGGTGTCCGCG
This sequence comes from Acidothermales bacterium, assembly GCA_017354575.1. Classification (GTDB taxonomy): domain Bacteria; phylum Actinomycetota; class Actinomycetes; order Streptosporangiales; family WHST01; genus WHST01. The sequence goes on from JAFMQP010000335.1 coordinate 735, forward strand.
CGCCGGTCGGCGAAGCCGGGGTGGACGGGTGAGGCAGGACGACCGCGCCCCGTTCCTGGCGGCGCTGCACCGGTCCCGGGTCGCCGCGTACGAGCCCGGCCAGTACGTGGGTCAGGAGAGCTTCATGCGGGCCGACGAGATCCGGCGACTGGCGAGGTGTGCGGGAATCGGTTCCGGCGTCCCGGTACTCGACGTCTGTTGCGGCACGGCGGGTCCCGGACGATACATCACCGCCGAGCTGGGCTGCAGCTATCTGGGCGTTGACTCGTCCGCCGGCGCCGTGGCGATCGCCCGGTCGCTTGCCGCTGGGCTGCCGTGCCGCTTCGAGCAGGCGCACCTCCCGCCGCTGCCCGACGGGCGTTTCGCCGTCGTGCTGCTGTTGGAGACGATGCTGGCCTTTCCTGACAAGCCCGCGCTGCTCGCCGAGGTCGCCCGCGTGCTGGAACCGGGCGGCCGGTTCGCCTGCACCGTGGAAGCGGGCTCGCCGCTCAGCCGGGACGAGCGCGCCCGGATGCCCGACGCCGACACCGTCTGGCTCGTGGAGTCCGCGAGGCTGACCGAGACGATGGCCGAGGTGGGCCTGGCGCCGACCTGGCGGCGGGAGTGCACGACGTCCCATCGCGCCACGGCGACGGCGCTGCTGCGCTCGTTCCGTGCCGACGCACCCGCGATCACGAGCCGGATCGGTACGCGTGCCCTGGACGACCTGCTCGCCGCCCATCAGCTGTGGGACGACTGGCTCGGCAGCGGACGCGTGCGCAAGTTCGCCCTGGTGGCGGAGAAGCGATGACCGACGCCGGCACCCGCTACCTGGCGGCGAAGAAGAGCGTGGACGACCGTGCGCTCAACCGCCAGGTGCTGGAGGAGCTGTGCCGGATGATGCCGGCGCGGGCACCGCGGGTCCTGGAGGTCGGCGCCGGTCTCGGGACGATGGTGGCCCGCCTGTTCGAGTGGGGCGTCGTCCGCCGTGGCGAGTACACGCTGCTGGACGTCGACAGCCGGCTGTTGCGTGACTCCCGCACGTGGCTTCGCACCTGGGCGGCCGCGCGAGGCCTTCGCGTCGACACACTGCCGGACGGGCTGCGCCTCGGCGAGCTGACGGTAAGGCTGGTCGAGGCCGAGCTCGGCGAGTACCTGGACACGGGTCACGGCGAACCGGCACACGTGTTGATAGCCAACGCCTTCCTCGATCTCGTGGACGTACCGGCGGTCCTGCCGGGGCTGTTCCGGTTGCTTGTACCCGGCGGCGTCTACTGGTTCACGATCAACTACGACGGCGAGAGCGTCTTCCAGCCCGACCATCGCCACGACGACCTCGTCATGCGCGCGTACCACCGGCACATGGACACGCGCGTGCGTTACGGCCGCACCGCCGGGGAGAGCCGGACGGGTCGCCACCTGTTCCACCAGCTGCGTGCCGCGGGCGCGCCGCCGCTGTCGTCGGGGTCGTCCGACTGGGTCGTGCACGCCGGCCGGCACGGCACCTACCCGGACGACGAGGCCCACTTCCTCGACACGATCCTCCGGACGGTACGCGACGCGGCGCGGGACCTGGTGGATCCCGCCCCGCTCGCCGAATGGCTGGCGGCACGCCGCCGTCAGCTGGCCGACGGCGAACTGCTCTACGTCGCCCACCAGCTAGACTTCGCGGGACGCCGTCGCTAGGCCGTGTCCAACGTCCCCCGCCCCGCGGACGCAGGCCGGGCAGCGGGCGTCTCGTGACCGCGCGGTCGAGCGCCCGCGAGAGCGCCGTGCCCGCCCCGCCGCGCCTTCGTCGCCAGGTACCCGGCGTTGGCCTCCGCGAGGTGCAGCCCCGTGGCGATGTGTTCCGCGATGCTGATACCCAGGCCGGCGAGCTGGGCGCCCTTGTCGGGGTTGTTGCTCAGCAGCCTGATGCGGGTCGCGTCGAGAGCGTGCAGCATCTGCGCGGCACCGGTGTAGTCGCGCTCGTCCGTCCCGTGGCCGAGGGCGACGTTCGCGTCGTAGGTGTCCAGGCCGGAGTCCTGCAGGGCGTATGCGTCGAGCTTGTCGTACAGCCCGATGCCACGCCCCTCCTGCCTCAGGTACAGCACGTACCCGCCGTGCTCGGCGACGCGTTCCACCGCCTCGCGCAGCTGGGGTCCGCAGTCACAACGCTGGCTGCCGAACACGTCACCGGTGAGGCATTCGCTGTGCGGGCGGACGAGCGGGGGTCCTGCCGCACCGGGCCGACCGAGCTCGAGGGCGAGATGCGGCAGGCCGTCGGCGAGACCGGTGAAGCTGTACACCCCGGCGGTGGTCGTGTAGCCGTCGACGAAGCGCAGCGGGATCCGGATGCGGCGGCGGATCGTCGCGACGGGAACCGACAGCGTCACGAGTCGGCCCGTTCGGCCTGACAACGCAGCAGCGAGTACCGCGGCAGGACCACGGCGGTCTTGCGTACCCTGCGGACGCGGCGGGCGGCGTCGGCGAGGAGCAGTCCGGCACCCGGCGCGACGGCGGCCAGGGACAGCACGGCGTAGATGGTCGTGACGGTCACACCCATGGCGGCACCGAAGCCGGCCGCCGCGAACGCCCATGCGGCGACGCCTTCACGCGGACCCCATCCGCCGACGCTCAGCGGTATCGCCATCGCGGTCTGCACCAGCATCGCCAACGCGACCAGTTCGCCGACCGGCGCGGTGCATCCGGCGATGCGCGCGGCGAGGACGAACGTCGTCGTGTGTCCCGCGACCACCGACACGGACGAGGACATCAGTTGCGGCCACACGTTCCGGGCGAGCAGGCCATGGCGTACGTCGCTGACGACGGCACGCGCCACAGCCGCCGGCCTCGTCCGGCCGCGGCGGGCGGCGACCCGGATCACCAGCGCTACCACCACGACCGCGGCCACGGCACAGGCCAGCACGATCGGCAACACCGGGCGCACCGGCGAGGGGAGGACCAACAGCACGACGGCGGTCGCCAACGCCTGGACCACCTGTCCGCTCAACCTCTCCCAGCTCACGGCACGCACACCCCGGCCGATGTCGCCTGCACGGCGGCCGTGCGCGACCGCGCGGTGCACGTCACCGACGACCCCGCCGGGCAGTACGGAGTTGAGGAACTGCGAACGGTAGTAGGCGCCGACGGCGTCCGGCAGCGGCATCCCGACACCGAGAGCGCGCGCGACGACACGCCACCGCCACGCCGAACACAACGTGGTGACCGCGGTCATCGCGACAGCCGCGCCGACGGCGGGAAGCGTGACCGCACGCAATCCGTCCTGGAACGGCGTCGCACCCATGCGCTGCACGAGCAGGACCAGCACGGCGAAGGCGCCGGCCAGCCGCAACAGAACCGGACCGAAGCGGCGTGCGGCCGCAGCGATCCGTACTGTCACGACATGGAAGGGTGCCACACCGGACCGTACGTGCGCGTCCACCGCACGGTTCAACCGCGCGACACGGCGGCGAGCGACGCGATTCGCGGTGAACGGACCCGACCGTGGCTTCGTACTCCCCGGGGAGAGCAGTGTGGATCGGGACGGAGGCAGGGT
>JAFMQP010000078.1 GCA_017354575.1 Acidothermales bacterium
AAGGAAAGGCCCGCACCCCCTTCGGACCGATCCACGGTGCGGCCGGCTGCCGCCTCGCGCCCGTTGTCTACTGGGTGTGCGGGCCTCCCTAGTCGCCACCCCCCGGACCCTCGTCGGGCCGTCGTCCCGGTGACCATCCTTCCGCCTGGTGCCAGGCGGCGACGCATTCGCCGATTCGCGTTCCGCCTTAGCGCAGGACACCCGGGACGGTGACCACGAGTTCGTGTGTCCAAGGTGGACTGACAGACGTTAGCCCCACCGCCGGCATTCCTGTCAACTCCCCGCTGACCTGGGCAAACGCGAGAAACCGCAGGTCAGCGACATTGTGCCGGGGTGGCGGCGAGTTTACGCGGATTCGTCCGGCGCTCAAACGGGCTCGGCGTCGTCGTCGGACCTGAGCACCGGCGCGCGTCCCTCGTACGGCGTGGACAGCACGACGGTGGTGCGGGTGGTGACGTTCGCCTGGCTCCTGATCCGGGCAAGCAGCGCCTCGAGCTCGAGCGGGGAGGCGACCCGCACCTTGAGGATGTAGGACTCCTCGCCGGCGACGCTGTGGCACGCCTCTAGCTGCGGCAGGTCGGCGAGCCGCTCGGCGGTGTCGTCCGGCGCCGCGGGGTCGATGGGGCGTACCGAGATGAACGCCGTCAGCGGCAGGCCGGCCTGCGCGTAGTCGAGGACGACGGTGTAACCCCTGATGGCGCCGCGCTCCTCCAGCCGCCGGACGCGCTGGTGCACGCCGGAGACGGACAGGCCGGTACGTCGGGCGAGGTCGGTGAAGCTCATCCGGCCCTCCGCGCTGAGCAGCGTCAGGATCTGCCGGTCCACGTCCTCCATGGCGCACACCTTAAGGGGTCGGGCCGGCGGGACGCGCCCGGTGCGATCATGACCCCATGACGAGCTACGACGCCACGTCGCTGCGAGAGCGACTCGATGCCCACCGCGCCGAGGTGGACGAGAAGGCCAAGGCCGGCTACCTGGTGGAGAAGGCCGAGCGGGCCCAGCAGGCGCTGCGCGCGGCGCTGGACCGCTGGGACAGTCTCGACGACGGCCGGCGGGACGTCCTGGCCGACGCCGTGCTCTACGTCGTGGACCTCGACGACGCAGAAAGCGACGTGGACAGCCCGATGGGCTTCGACGACGACCTCGACGTCGTCCGCACCGCGCTCGCGAAGGTCGCCCCCGACATCAGGGTCTGACGGGTCGCGTGGTCACCACCTTCACACGACGTACCCCCCCCTTCACACGGCCTGCACGTCGCGTGAAGGCCCAGTTGATCATGTTAACGTGATCAACCAGGGCCGAGCGGTGACCGGTGGCCGCGGCGGTGGCGTCAGCCGGACTTCACCAGGCGGCGGGAGATGACCAGCCGCTGGATCTGGTTGGTGCCCTCGACGATCTGCAGCACCTTCGCCTCGCGCATGTACCGCTCCACCGGGAAGTCGCGCACGTAGCCGTAGCCGCCGAGCACCTGCACGGCGTCGGTGGTGACCCTCATCGCGGTGTCGGACGCCACCAGCTTGGCCATCGCTGCCTCGCGGGTGAACGGCAGGCCGGCGTCCTTGCGGCGGGCGGCGTGCAGGTACAGCGCCCGCGCCGCCTCGATCCCCGCGGCCATGTCGGCGAGCATGAACCCGACGCCCTCGAACTCCGCGATCGGCCGGCCGAACTGGCGGCGTTCCTTCGCGTACGACACCGCCGTGTCGAGGGCCGCCTGCGCCACGCCCACCGCGCACGCGGCGATGCCGAGCCGGCCGGCGTCCAGCGCGGAGAGCGCGATCGCGAAGCCCTGCCCCTCCTCGCCCACCCGGTTGCGCACGGGCACGCGCGCGCCGTCGAGGTGCACCTGCGCGGTCGGCGAGGTCCGCAGGCCCATCTTCTGCTCGGGGGCCGCCGCGCTGAGTCCCTCGGTGTCGGCGGGCACGAGCAGGCAGCTGATCCCGTGCGAGCCGGCGTTCTCGTCGGTGCGCACCATCACGGCGTAGAAGTCGGCGTGCCCGGCATGGGTGATCCACGCCTTCGTCCCGTCGACGACGTACACGTCGCCGTCGCGCACCGCCCTGGCGCGCAGGGCGGCGGCGTCCGACCCGGACGACGGCTCGGACAGGCAGTACGCGCCGAGCACGCCGCCGGCGAGCATCTCGGGCAGCAGCCGCTCGCGCTGCTCCGCCGAGCCGTACATCGCGACCGGGAAGCAGGACAGCGTCTGCACGCTGACGCTGAGGCCGACGGTCAGCCAGGCCCGCGCCAGCTCCTCGACGACCTGCAGGTACACCTCGTACGGCTGCCCGCCGCCGCCGACGTCCTCCGGGTACGGCAGGCCGAGCAGGCCCGCCTCGCCGAGGGTGTGGAGCACGTCCCGCGGGAACCTGTGCTCGTCCTCGTACCCGTCGATGCGCGGACGGATCTCGCGGTCCGCGAGGTCCCCGACGAGTTCGAGCAATGCCGACGCCTCGGGCGTCGGCAGCAGACGTTCGACGTTCATCGCCTACTCCGTGAGTACGACCAGATCCGTGGTCACCTGGTTCAGCCGCTCACCGCCGTCGTCGGTCACGACGACGATGTCCTCGATCCTGGCGCCGTGCCGCCCCGGCAGGTAGATGCCGGGCTCGACCGAGAACGCCATACCGACCTCGAGCGGGAGGTCGTTCCCTGCCACGAGGTACGGGGGTTCGTGTGTCTCCAGGCCGATGCCGTGCCCGGTGCGGTGGATGAAGTGGTCGCCGTAGCCCGCCTCGGTGATGACGGTGCGGGCGGCGGCGTCGACCGACTCGGCGGTGACGCCCGGGCGCACCGCGGCGCAGCCGGCGGCCTGCGCGCGCTGGAGCACGGCGTAGTACTCGCGGAACTCCGCGGGCGGCTCGCCCACGGCGTACGTGCGGGTGGAGTCGGAGCAGTAGCCGGCGAGGTTGGTGCCGCCGATGTCGACGACGACCGGGTCGCCGCGCTCGATCACGCGGTCGGAGACCTCGTGGTGCGGGCTGGCGCCGTTGCGGCCCGAGCCGACGATGGCGAAGTCCGCGCGGACGTGCCCCTCGGCGACGATCGCGTCGCGGATGTCCCTCGCCACCTCGCGTTCGGTGCGGCCCGCGCGCAGCCACTCGCCCATCCGGGCGTGCACGCGGTCGATCGCCCGCCCGGCCTCGCGCAGCGCGTCGACCTCGTCCCTGGACTTGCGGATGCGCAGCGCGCCGAGCATCTCGCCGCCAGGCAGCTGGGCGACGCCGGGCATCGCGTCGCGGAACGCCAGCACCTTGGCGGCCCACATGTGGTCGTCGAGCGCCACCCGGCCGACGCTCGGCGCCAGCAGGGACGCGACGAGGGCGTACGGGTCGTCGGTCTCGTCCCAGGGCACGACGTCGAGGCCGGAGTCGCCCGCGGGCGAGGCCTCCGCGGCCGGCAGCTCGAGGCGCGGCACCACCAGGTGCGGCTCCCCCGCCGCGGGGACGACCAGGCAGGTGAGCCGCTCGAGCGGCGTCGCGTCGTAGCCGACGAGGTAGCGCAGGTCGGCGCTCGGGGTGACCAGCAGGGCGTCGACGGACGCCTTCGCGACGGCTTCGCGGGCGTGCTCCAGCCGGCTGCGGACGGGGTGGTCGGACGTCCTCGTGGCCATGCCGCTCAATCTACCGCGCGCGCCCGTGCCGCCCGCACGTTCTGTGGCACCATGCCAGCATGGCCGGACCGCTGATGCTGCTCGACTCCGCGTCGATGTACTTCCGCGCCTTCTACGGCGTCCCCGACACCATCACCGCGCCGGACGGCACGCCGGTCAACGCCGTCCGCGGGTTCCTCGACAACATCGCGTTCCTCGTCCGTACCCGCCGTCCCGCGCGGCTGGTCGCGTGCCTGGACGCCGACTGGCGGCCGGCGTTCCGCGTCGCGGCGCTGGCGTCGTACAAAGCGCACCGGGCCAACTTCGACGGCAGCGAGGACGTGCCCGACCTGCTCACCCCGCAGGTGCCGATCATCGTGGACTGCCTGGAGGCGCTGGGCGTCGCGCACTTCGGCGTGCCCGGCTACGAGGCCGACGACGTGATCGGCGCGCTCGCGGCGCACGCGGACGGGCCGGTCGAGGTGGTCACCGGCGACCGCGACCTGTTCCAGGTGGTCGACGACGCCCGCGACGTCAAGGTGCTCTACATCGGCCGCGGCGTCGCGAAGCTGCAGGTCGTCGACGACGCGTGGCTGACGGCGAAGTACGGCATCACCGGTGCCACGTACGCCGACTTCGCCACCCTCCGCGGCGACCCGAGCGACGGGCTGCCCGGCGTCACCGGCGTCGGCGAGCGGACCGCGGCGGACCTCGTCGGCAGGCACGGCGGCGTCGACGGGATCATCGCGGCGCTCGACGACGGCAGCCTGACGCCCAACGCCACCCGCAAGGTCGCGGCGGCACGCGAGTACCTGCTCGCCGCGCCCGGCGTGGTGCGGGTGGCCACCGACCTGCCGCTCCCCGACCACGACGCCACCCTGCCGCGCGAGCCGGCCGACCCGGAGCGGCTGGTGAAGCTCAGCGAGACGTGGGGCCTGGACAGCCCGCTCAACCGGCTGCTCGGCGCCCTTGCGGACGACTCGGCATGACGGTTCCGGCCCCACAGACCCGGGTTGATCATGTTCTCGTGATCAACCCAGGCCGCACACGACCTGCTGGACGTGGGAAGCCGGGGTTCGTCGTGCGAAGGCCGGGCCGTGCCGGGGGTACGCCATGACCGAGACCGGCGGCCTCGACCGGATGTTCGGCGCGGCGCCGTTCGGCGTCGTGCACCTGGACGAGCGGCTCAGGTTCGTCTGGACCAACCGGTACTTCGCCGTGCTCACCGGTGACATGGCAGACGACCTCCGCGGCCGTGACCTGCACCAGGTCTATCCCGACATCGACCCCGCGCTCGACCGCGCGCTCACGGCGGTGCTCGCGGGCGGCCGGCCGAGCGCCGAGCACCTCGTCCGCAGGCGGCGTGAGGGCTCGCCGTCGAACGCGCTCGCCTTCCAGGTCGTCGTCTTTCCTGTCACCGGGGCCGACGGGCGCCGCGGCGTCGGCGCGATCATCAAGGAGGCGACCACCGAGGTCGAGGCGAACGCCCGGCTCGCCATGGCGACCGAGCGGCTGCACCTGCTGTCCGAGCTGGGCCGGCAGATGTCCACGACGCTCGACACCGACCGGATCGTCGAGCTGACCGCCGACCTCCTGCTGCCGGTGCTCGGCGACGCGTGCGCCGTCGACCTCGTCGAGGACGACGACCCGCTGTTCCGTCAGGTGACCCGCGCGAGCGCGACGAACGGCGGCGACCGCTCCACGACGACGGCCACCGAGATCACCCCGCCCGCGCCGGTGAGCGAGGTGCTCAGGTCCGGGCGGCTGCTGCGCTACCCCGTCGTGCCCGCGGGGCTTATCGACGACGTCGACACCGAGCGGACGGGCAGCGCGCTCGTCGTGCCGATGCGTGCCCGCGGCCAGACCGTCGGCGCGGTCAGCCTCGCCCGGTTCGGCGCGAGCCGCGGCTACGAGCCGGACGACGTCGCGTTCGCCGTCGAGGCCGCGGGCCGGATGGGCGTCGCCCTCGACAACGCGCGGCTGTTCGAGCGGCAGCGCGACGCCGCCATGGCCATGCAGCACGCGCTGCTGCCGCAACGACTGCCGACGCTACCGGGCGTCGAGCTCGCCGCGCGTTACATCGCGGGCAGCGCCGACACCGAGGTCGGCGGCGACTGGTTCGACGTCATCCCGCTGCCGGACGGCAGCCTCGCCGTCGTGATCGGCGACGTGATGGGCCGGGGCGTCCGCGCCGCCGCCGTGATGGGGCAGCTGCGCGCGGCGGTCCGCGCGTACGCGCTGCTCGACCTCGCGCCGAGCCGGTTGCTCTGGTATCTCGACCGCGTCGTCGCGCTGCTCGACGACGTGCAGCTCGTCACGTGCCTCTACGGCGTGCTCGACCCGGACACCGGCGCGTTCCGCTACGCGAAGGCCGGGCACCATCCGCCGCTGATGCGCCGCGCGGACCGGTCCGTCGCCGTGCTGGACAGTCCGCCGGCGCCGCCGCTCGGGCTGCTCGACATGGTCGACAGCCGGCCGGTCGAGTACGCCACCCGGGTGCCCGCGGGAGCGACGCTGCTCTTCTACACCGACGGGCTGGTCGAGGAGCGGCAGGTCGACCTCGGGAAGCGGCACGAACAGCTGCAGCGCAGCCTCGGCGAGGTCGACGGTCATCCGGAACGGCTGGTCGAGCAGTTGCTCGCCGCCATGGGCCGGACGGGCGAGCACACCGACGACGTCGCGGTGCTCGCCGTACACCGCCCCGCCGTCGTCGCGCCGGACGTCGACACGGGCGCGGAGGCGCAGCTGACCGTCACCGACGCACCGGAGTCGGTGTCGACCGCACGGCACTTCCTCGCCGGCGTCCTCACCGAGTGGGGACTCGCCGCGCTGCGCGACACCGCCGCCCTGCTCGTCAGCGAGACCGTCACCAACGCCCTGCTGCACGCGCACAGCGCGGCCGACGTCCGGGTGCGCCGCACCGCGCACGGCGTCGAGGTGGAGGTGCGCGACCACGACGACCGGCTGCCCGCGCCCCGCGAGCCCGAACCGGACGACGAGTCCGGCCGCGGGCTGCGTCTCGTGGAGCAGCTGTCCGCCGCGTGGGGCGCGGAGCCGTCGTACGCCGGCAAGCGGGTGTGGTTCCGGCTCGACCTGCCGGACGCCTGACCCGACCGCGCCCGGAACGCAGCCACGGGCCCGGCCTCGAACGAGACCGGGCCCGTGACTCCCCCTGGTATCAGCGGCGGCAGAGCGAGCTGTACTGGCTGTGGGGACGCAGGTCGAGCGGGGCCGGGCCGATCACGGCCGCCAGGGCGTACCACACGATGTCGCTTCTCGTTCTCGCCATTGACAGTGCCTTCCCCCGTGTCGAGAGCGGCCCGATCCGTCGGGCCGCATCCACCAACACGGAGTCGGCAGGGCGACGGCCAGATACATCCGGCGCCGGAACCGGCGGTGGGGCCGACGGATCGTGTTCGGGCGCCGTCAGTGCGTCATGCCGGGAACTGCTCGCTCAGGCCACCGACGTGTACGCGACTACGCCACGGTGCATCGCGTCGATGGCGCCGCGCGCGGCGCCGTGCACGGAGCCGTCGTCGCCGCGGGTCGCGTCGGCGACCTGGCCGAGCAGGTCGACCACCTGCTTGGTCCAGCGGACGAAGTCGCCCGGGGCCATGTCGCTGTCGGCGAGCACGGTCTCCAGCCGCGCGCCGGTGGCCCACCGCAACGTCGCCCAGCAGAACCCGAGGTCCGGCTCGCGCTGGAACGACACGCCGTTCTCGCTCTCCACCTCCTCGAGCTGGCCCCACAGCCGCACCATCTCGCCGAGGGTCTCGCGCGCCGCGCCCCTGGGCAGCCGAGGCGAGGTCGTGTCGTCGGACTGACGGGCCTCGTACACGAGTGTCGAGACGCACGCCGCGAGCTCGGCCGGACGCAGCCCGTCCCACAGTCCCTGCCGCAGGCACTCGGACGTCAACAGGTCCATCTCGGTGTAGAGCCGCCCGAGCCGTTCGCCGTCGGCCGTGACGTCCTCGCCGACGAGGTAGCCGAGGGTGTCGAGGACGCCGCACACGCGGTCGAAGGTGCGCGCGATCAGGTTGGTGCGCCCCTCGACCCGGCGCTGCAGGCCCTCGGTCTCCTTCAGCAGCCGGAAGTACCGCTCCGCCCAGCGCGCGTGGTCCTCGCGGTCGGCACAGCCGTGGCACGGGTGCGCGCGGAGGCGAGCACGCAGCCGGTCGATCTCCGGGTCGTGCGGGCCCGCGCCGCGGCGGCGGCTCGCCCGCCTGGCCTCCTTGTCGTCGTAGCCCTGGGCGTGCAGCGTCGAGACGAGGTCGCGCCGATGCTGCGGCGAGCGGCCGTTGAAGCTCTTCGGGATCCGCACGTTGCCCAGCGGTTCGACCGGCGTCGGGAAGTCGACGGCGCCGAGCCGTCGCACCTGCCGTTCGGACGTGAGCACGACGGGGTGCGGGTCGTCACGCCCGGACGACAGGCCGGGGTCGAGGACGACGGCCAGCCCGGACCTACGTCCTGCCGGCACGACGATGACGTCGCCGCGCCGTAGCTCACCGAGCGAGTCGATGGCCGCGGCGCGCCGCTTCGCCGCCTTGTCGCGCGCCTGCCGCGCCTCGAGGTCGGACAGCCTGCGGCGCAGCTCGGCGTACTCCTCGAAGTCGCCGAGGTGACACGTCATCGCGTCGCGGTAGCCGCGCAGCGCCTCCTCGTTGCGGCTCACCCGCCGCGCGAGGCCGACCACGGCACGGTCGGCCTGGAACTGCGCGAAGCTCTCCTCCAGCATGCCCCGCGCGCGGTCACGCCCGACCTGCCGCACCAGGTTGACCGCCATGTTGTACGACGGCCGGAAGCTGGACCGCAGCGGGTAGGTCCGGGTGCTCGCGAGCCCGCCCAACGCCTCCGGATCGAGCTCCGGCGTGAACAGCACCACGCCGTGGCCCTCGACGTCGATGCCGCGCCTGCCGGCGCGTCCGGTCAGCTGGGTGTACTCCCCCGCCGTGATGTCGGCGTGCGTCTCGCCGTTCCACTTGGTCAGGCTCTCCAGCAGCACCGACCTCGCCGGCATGTTGACGCCGAGCGCGAGCGTCTCGGTGGCGAACACGACCTTGATCAGGCCGCGCGCGAACAGCTCCTCGGTGACCTCCTTGAACGTGGGCAGCATCCCGGCGTGGTGTGCGGCGACGCCGCGGGTGAGGCTCTCCCGCCACTCGTCGAAGCCGAGCACCCGCAGGTCGTCGTCCGGGATGTCCGAGCACCGCTGGTCCGCGTACGCCCGCACCTCCGCGGCCTCGTCCGGTGTGTTCAGACGGATGCCGCCGTAGAGGCAGGACAGCACCGCGGCGTCGCAGCCCGCGCGGCTGAACACGAAGTAGATGGCGGGCAGTAGGCCGTCGCGGTCGAGGCGTTCCACGACCTGGGTGCGGGCGGGCGGCCGGAAGGTCCTCCGCCCGCGGGGGCCGCGGCCGCGTCCGTATCCGCGTCCCCCGCCACGCCGTTCCCAGCGCGCGTTGCGCGCGTCGTCGCGGGCGAGCCGGACGAGCTCGGGGTTGACCTTCTTCCCACTCATGTCCACGAACAGGTCGTAGAGCCGGTTGCCGGCGAGCACGTGCTGCCACAACGGCACGGGGCGGGTCTCCTCGACGACGACGTCGGTGTCGCCGCGGACGGCCTGCAGCCAGTCGCCGAACTCCTCGGCGTTGCTGACCGTCGCGGACAGCGCGACCAGCCGCACCGACTCGGGGAGGTGGATGATGCACTCCTCCCATACCGCGCCGCGGAAGCGGTCGGACAGGTAGTGCACCTCGTCCATGACGACGTGGCTGAGGCCGCGCAGCGTCTCCGACCCGGCGTACAGCATGTTGCGCAGCACCTCGGTGGTCATCACGACCACCGGCGCGTCGCCGTTGATGCTGTTGTCGCCGGTGAGCAGCCCGACGGTGCGGGCGTCGTAGCGGCGGACGAGGTCGGCGTACTTCTGGTTCGACAACGCCTTGATCGGCGTGGTGTAGAAGCACTTCGTGCCGGTGGCGAGCGCGAGGTGGACGGCGAACTCGCCGACGACGGTCTTGCCCGCGCCGGTCGGCGCGGCGACGAGGACACCGCTGCCCGCCTCGAGCGAACGGCAGGCCTCGACCTGGAACGGGTCGAGCCGGAAGTCGTAGAGATCGCGGAACCGGCCCAGCTCCGTCCTGGCTTCGGCGGCCCGGCGCTGGGCAGCGGCGTACCGCTGCGCGGGCGAGGTCACGCACTCACCCTAGCCCGCGCGGGCGTCAGGGCGTGATCACGCGGAGCGCGCCGGGCACGATCTCGGCGTGCAACGGCAGCGGCCCGATGCGTTCGCCGTCGGCGTAGGCGACGACGCCGGACGCCGCCAGCCCGACGGCGCGGGCGCGGAACATCCGCACCGCGGGGTGGGTGACGTGCGTGCCCTTGTACAGCTTCGGCAGCAGGAGCGGGATGACGCGCCGTGGGACGGGCGCGATGATGGTGACGTCGAGCAGTCCGTCGTCCGGCTCGGCGTCCGGGCAGATGCGCAGCCCGCCGCCGTACTGCGCGGTGTTGCCGACCGAGACGAACATCGCCTCGACCTGGCTCTCCTCGCCGTCCATCTCGACGAGGAAGCGCAGCGGTTCGAACGCGCGCAGCTCCAGCAGGATCGCGAGGTCGTAGCGCAACCGGCCGCGCGGCCGGCTCATCGCGTTCACGCGCTCGTTGACGGCGGAGTCGAAGCCGGCGTACAGCACGCCGACGAACCACTCGTCGCGCACCCGGCCGAGGTCGATCGTCCGCGTCCTGCCGGCGAGCAGGGTCGCCGTCGCGGTGGCGGTGTCGAGCGGGATGCCCAGCGAGCGCGCGAGGTCGTCACCCGTGCCGGCGGGCACCACGCCGAGCGGCACGTCGGTGCCCGCGAGCGCCTGCACGGCGAGGTGCACCAGGCCGTCGCCGCCGACCGCGGCGAGCGCGTCCGGCCGCTCGGCCACGACCTTCCGCGCGACGTCGACGGCGTCGGCGGCGTCCCTGCCCCGCACCAGCTTCACCCGCACGCCCGCGTCACGCAGCCGGCCCACCACCTCGGTGGCGACCCCCATGCCGCGGTTGCCTCCCGCGGTGGGGTTCACCAGCACGACGACGTCCGAGCGCATGCCCGGACCTTACCGTCAGGACTTCTGCGAGGTGTCGTCGTCCAGCTCGGAGGTCTCCGCGTCGAGATCGAGCGGCGACGCCTCGTCGTCGTCGATCTCGCCGTACGCGGCCTCGACGGTGCCGACACCGCGGCGCTTGTCGTTGAAGTACGCGACCAGCACGGACGCCTCGAACAGCGCGGTCATCGGGACGGCGAGCGCCAGCATGCTGAACGGGTCCTGGCTCGGCGTCGCGACGGCGGCGAACACGAAGATGAGCAGGATCGCGCGGCGCTGCCACTTCTTCAGCCGCTCGAACGTCAGCACGCCGGCGAAGTTGAGCAGCACGACGAGCAGCGGCAGCTCGAACCCGACGCCGAAGATCGCCATCATCGCGGAGGCGTAGCCGAAGTAGTGGTCGATCGTGATCAGCGTGCCGTAGTCGGTGGGCACGAACGAGAGCAGCAGCCGCAGGCCCTTCGAGAGCACCAGGTACGCGAGCACCGCGCCGACGAGGAACAGCGGCACCGAGGTGCAGACGAACGCGAGCGACCACTTGCGCTCGTTGCGGTGCAGCCCCGGCGTGATGAACGCCCACAGCTGGTAGAACCACACCGGCGAGGACACCACGACGGCGACCATCGCCGAGACCTTCAGCCGGAGCAGGAACGGCTGGAAGATGCTCGTGAAGTACAGCGGGCAGCCGGCCGAGCCGCCCGTGCTCGTGGTACCCGCCGGCGCGATGTGGGTGTGCGACGCCTGCAGCTCGCAGAACGGGCGGGTCAGGAAGTGGAAGATGGGCTCGTAGAAGAAGAAGGCGACGGCGGTGACGACCGCGAGCGCGAGCGCGGCGACGAACAGCCGGTTGCGCAGTTCACGCAGGTGTTCCCCGAGAGTCATCCGCCCTTCCGCGTCGGAGGGACGTGGATTCCGGAGCGCGTGGAGCACCCGCGCGACTGGCGTGGCCATCGTGAGCTACCCGCCGCTCACTGCTTCTCGGCGACGGGCTCCCGCGCCGTCCGCTCGTCGGCCGGTGCCTCCGCGGCCGGGGTCTCAGTGGTCGGAGTGTCCGAGGCCGGGGTCTCGGCGGGCGCCGCCAGCTGCTGGGGCGGTTCGGCCCGCGCCCGCGACTT
>JAFMQP010000079.1 GCA_017354575.1 Acidothermales bacterium
TCCCTGCCGAGCGGGTCCGCCGCGTAGGCGACGGCGTCGTCGAATCTGCTCCGAAGCGACGCCCGCGGCAGGCCTGCGTCCGGCACATGCGGCGTCGTGGCAGGTGGCGTGTCACCGTACGCCGAGATCACACGCACGGGGCAACCACGCCGCTGCGCCTCCTCGACCGCCCACCGTACGGCGAACTGACCCGACGTCGTGTCGTCGATGCCGACCACGAGCGGCCGGCGGTGCTGCGCGCTCATCGCCTTCTCCTTCGCGTCTCGGTACCATCGACGATCGCGCGCACCGCGGACGCGGTGCAGAGTCCGAGGTCCGGCCGCGCGGGGCCAACGTCCCGTACCTGACCCGGGCGAACGGGCGGCGGTGAACCGACCGCCGGCCGATCCCGACGTCGCGTGTCGCAGACCTAACCGACGACGCGCTCGGCTATCGATGCCGCGTCGAGGACGTGCTCGCGAACGAGCCGCTCCGCGTTGTCCTCGTCGCGCGACACCACCGCGGTGACGATGTCCGCATGCTGCGCCGACGAGCGGTCGAGCTCCTCGCGCGTGTACGCGTTCGCCAGGCGGCGGTTGAAGTGGAACAGTCTCGTCTTCGCGATCACCGCGACGAGGCGTCGGTTGCCCGAGGCCTCGTTGATGAGATCGTGGAAGGCGTCGTTGGACGCCACCCGGGAGTCGAGATCGACGTGGTCGGTCGCCGTCGCCGCGTCCTTGATGGCCGCCAGCTCCTCGGGCGTCGCCCGCTGGCACGCGAGCCGCGCCGCGAAGCCCTCCTGTGCCGCCCGCACCTCGTAGATCTCGCGGATCTCGGCGGACGTGTGCTCGTAGACGTACCAGCGACGCCGCCGCATGAGGATGAGCCCGTCCTCGGCCAGGCGCTGCAGGCTCTCGCGCACGGGTGTCCGCGAGACACCGAGGCGCTCGGAGAGCTCGGTCTCGATGAGAGCCTCGTTGGGCCGCAACACGCCGTGGACGATGTCCCAGCGGAGTCGGTCGTAGACCGAGCGGCCTCTGGGGCCACCCTCCGACGAGGGCCTGCTGCCGCTCACCGTGCTCTTCATGGCGCTCTAAGTCTAGGTCGGGGCCGGTCGTGGCCGGACGCACGCACCGTCAGTAGACCGGCCGCGTCCGGTCGCCGGCCAGAGCACGGTGCCATGCCGGCACCTGCGGGACGACGTCGATCATGTGCGGCACCTCCACGTCGAGGTAGAGCGGTTTCCGGTCCTCGACGAACGTCGCCACGTGCTCGCGCAGCGACTCGACCGTCGTGGGCCGGGCCGCCCGCAGCCCGCACGCCCGTGCGACCGCAACAGCGTCGATCGGACCGGGATCGACGCCGAAGTAACGCCCGTCCTGGTACAGATGCTGCAGCATCTTGATCCATCCGAGGCTGTGGTTGGTCAGCTGCACCACGAGGATCGGAAGATCCAGGCGCGCGACGGTCTCGAGCTCGCCGCAGCACATGGCGAAGCTGCCGTCGGCGGTCAGCGCGACGACCGGGCGGCCGGGCCTGGCGTACGCGGCCCCGATCGAGGCCGGTACCGCATAGCCCATCGGTCCGTGACCGCGAGGGCAGACGACGTCGCGTGCCGGCCGGGTGACGGGCCAGCGGTCGGCGACGGCAGGCGTCGGCGCGCCCGGGTCCGCCACCACGACCGCTTCCAGCCCGGACACGGCGGCCGCGACCGCGTCCACGACATCGTCGACCGCCAGGGTCCCAGGCGGGGGGCTCGGGGTCGCCCGAGGAGGCTCACCGGCGCGCCGCGCGGCGATGTCGCGGCGCCGCGCCTCGATCGTCGACGCGTCCGGCTCGGGCAGCTCCGCGACGACCTGGCCGAGCACGGTCGCGGCGTCTCCGGCCAGGACCCGGGCCTGCGGGAAGTTCCGGCTCACCCGTCCTGGGTCGATGTCCACCGCGATGACGTCGGCCGACCGTGACGGCGCCGAGTAGGAGTCCGTGTCGGTGGCGTTGGCCCGTGACCCCACGACGAGCACGGTGTCCGCCTCCGCGAGGAAATCGTGCGAGATCCGGGAACCCCCGTTGTTGCCGGTGACGCCCAGAGACCACGGGCTACCGTCCTCGACCGCGCCCTTGCCGTGGATGGTCGTCGCGACGCCCGCACCGACGCGTTCCGCGATCTCGGCGACAGCAACGTAGGCGCGTGCCTGGTGTACGCCTCCGCCCACGAGCAGGGCCGGTCTGGCCGACGCCGCCAGCGCCCGCGCCGCCTCGGCCACCTGGCTCTCCGGTGCGCGGGGACGGGTGCCCGGTACGGCCAGCCGGTCACCGCGCGCAGGCAGCTCGCTCGTCGCGTGCTCGTCCAGGACATCCTCTGGCACCACGACCGCGACGGGGCCCGGCCGACCGGTCGTCGCCGACTCCACGGCCGCGAAGACGGACGCGGGTATTTCCCTGGCACGGTCGACGACGAACACGTCCTTGGTCACGGCGGCGAACAGCGACTTCTGGTCGATCTCGGTCAGCGCACCGGTCCCCCGCGACGACCGGTGGATGTCGCTCGCGACGACCAGGAGGGGGATGCCGGAGGCGAACGCCTCCGCCAGGCCGCCGATCACGTAGCTCGTGCCTCCGCCCGAGGACACCTCGACGACGCCGGCCCGTCCGCTCACCCGCGCGTACGCGTCGGCCATGGCCGCCGCGTGCCGCTCGTCCCGCGCCAGCAGGTGCTCGATGTCGTCGGTACGGGAGAACAACGCGTCGTAGAACGCGACGCCCGTGTCGCCCGGCACCCCGAACAGGCAGCGCACGCCCGTCCGGACCAGCGCCTCGACCAGCAGGTCGGCTCCCCTGCCCGACACCGGCGCGGAGTCCGCCGCGGCGCCGTCCCCGACGTCGGACCTCGTACTCGGCTCCACCGATCCTCCAGGCACCCGTTGACGTGTTGTATGCAGAACAGCATACTTGCCCGTGTTCAGATTGGGCAGTTCTGCCGGAGGCCGAGGAGAACGTCATGTCCAACAGCACCTCACCCACGACCGAAACAGGGCCGGCGACGGAGGCGGAGGCTCGGCGCCTCGCGAACCGGGCCGCGCTGTCGGGGTTCATCGGCACCTCACTGGAGTGGTACGACTACTTCCTCTACGGCAGCGCCGCGGCCCTGGTGTTCCCCCGACTGTTCTTCGCGGGGATGGGGACGGGCGTCGCCACCGTGGTCTCGCTGGCGACGTTCGGCGTGTCGTTCCTGTTCCGGCCGCTCGGCGGCGTCATCTTCGGGCACTTCGGTGACCGGGTGGGCCGCAAGCAGATGCTCGTGATCACGCTGATGCTGATGGGCGGCGGCTCGTTCCTGATCGGCTGCCTGCCCACCGCGAACGCGATCGGCGCGACGGCACCGGTACTGCTCGTGTTGCTGCGCGTCGTCCAGGGCGTCGGCCTCGGCGGCGAGTGGGGAGGCGCCGCGGTCGTCGTCGTGGAGAGCGCACCGCGGCCGAAGCGCGGCCTGTACGCGTCGTCGATGCAGATGGGCGTACCCGCCGGGCAGCTCTCGTCCGCGGGGATGCTCGCGATCTTCTCCCTGCTGCCCGGCAACGCCTTCCTCGAGTGGGGCTGGCGGGTACCGTTCCTCGTCAGCGGCCTGCTGGTCCTCGTCGGTCTGTGGGTGCGGGCACGACTCGAGGAGACGCCGCAGTTCCGCGCCGTCGCCGCCGAGCAGAAGCAGGAACGAGTACCGGTCGCCGACGTGCTGAAGCGCGCCAAGCGGTCCGTCGTCCTGCTGATCTTCGTCCAGGCCGGCGCGACGATCGCCTACTACATGTTCACCGTGTACGTCCTGGTGTACGTCACGGAACACCTGCACCTGCCGCAGTCCTGGGGCCTGACCGGCGTGCTCCTCGGCGCGGGCCTCGAGCTGATCGCGATCCCGTTCTGGGCCCGCCTGTCCGACCGGATCGGGCGTCGTCCCGTCTACGCCCTCGGAACGCTCGTGATGGGACTGTTCGCGTTCCCGTTCTTCTGGATGCTCGACACCGGCGCCGCGCCCGTCATCGCCCTCGCCGTGCTGATCGGGCTCGGCATCGGCCACGCCCCCACGAGCGCGTTGAACGGCGCCGTCTACTCCGAGCAGTTCCCGGCCCGGCTTCGGTACAGCGGCGCGTCGCTCTCCTACCAACTCTCCAGCGTCGTCGCGGGCGCTCCGGCCGCCGCGGTGGCCGCGGCACTGGTCAACGCCACCGGCTCGGCCAAGGCGGTGTCGATCTACCTGGTCGTCGGCGCGGTCGTCTCGCTGGTCGCCATCGCGTTGCTGCGTGAGACACACCGCGAAGAGCTGGCACTGTGAACCGGATGGCCGGGCATCCGGGCACCGCCGCCGAGCTCGACGTCGGCGTGCTGCTGCTGGACAACCGCCTGCCCCGACCTCGGGGCGACGTGGGCAACGCGCGGACGTTCGACTTCCCGGTGGCCTACGCCGTCATCCCGGGCGCGGACACCGCCCGGGTGGTCGAACGTCGCGCGGCGGGACTTGCGGACAACGCTCGCGACACCGCACGGGCGCTGGTGCGGCTCGGGGCACGTGCGATCAGCACCTGCTGTGGTTTCCTGGCCATCGTCCAGCGCGAGCTCGCCGACATCGTGGACGTCCCCGTCGCCACCTCGAGCCTGGTGCAGATCCCGTTGGTCCTACAGACACTACGCAGCGACCAGCGGGTGGCGGTACTGACGGTGAACGCGTCGACGTTGACAGGCGACCACTTCGCCGGCGTCGGAGTCACCGATGCGCACCTGGCGCGGGTCACCGTCGTCGGCCTGGAGGACACCGAACACTTCAATCCGGTCATCATGGGAGAGGTCCACCACCTCGACCGGGACAGAGCGCAACGCGAGGTGGTCGCCGCCGCCACCGCGGCCGTCCAGCAGGACGACCGGATCGGTGCCTTCGTCTTCGAGTGCACCAACCTTCCGCCCTACGCGGATGCCGTGCGCGCCTCGACCGGCCGTCCGGTGTGGGACGCGACCTCGCTCATCCGCTGGCTTCAGTCAGGCGTGCGGTGCGACCAGGACACGGTGTCGTGACGGACCACCCGACCCGGCCGGCATTCGACGGCGGCCCCGTCGTCGTCATCGGCGCGGGCATCGTCGGATGCTCGCTCGCGTTCCACCTTTCCCTGTACGGATTCTCCGACGTCACGGTGCTGGACGCGGGGCTGGTCGGCGAGGGGTCGACGTCGAAGGCCACCGGGGGAATCCGGCAGCAGTTCTCCAGTGAGATCAATGCCGACCTCGCGCACGAGGCGGTCGACTACTTCGCGCACTTCGACGAGCGGGTCGGCGAGCCCTTCGACTTCCGGCAGCACGGTTACCTCTTCCTCATCGCCACGCCCGAGCAGTTCGAACAGTTCCAGCGCAACGTAGTGATGCAGCGGCGTCTGGGCATCGACGTCCGGCTGCTCGACCCCGACGACCTTGCGCAGCTGGTGTCCGGAGTGAAGACGGCCGACTTGTACGCGGGCGCGTACTGTCCCTCCGACGGATCGGGTTCTCCCGCCGACGCAGTCGCCGCCTTCGCCCGCCAGGCGCGCCGGCGCGGTGTCCGGATCCTGCAGAACACCGCCGTTACCGGGGTCGACCGGGCTGCGGACGGCAGCGTCCGTGCCGTCCGGACGAAGGACGCGGTGCACCCGGCGAGCGTCGTGGTCAACGCGGCCGGTCCGTGGGCGCGGCGGGTCGGCGAGCTGGTGGGGCTCGACCTGCCGGTCGAGCCTCACCCGCGTCAGGCCTTCGGGATCGGGCCGTTGCCACAGCTGCACGCCGACATGCCGCTGACCGTCGACCTGGCAAGCGGTGCCTACCTGCACCCCGAGGTGCACGGCGGGATCGTCGGTGGCAACGACAGGGACACGCCCGCCGGCGAGGACGCGAGCGTGCGCTGGGAGTTGGTCGAGCCGCTCACCGCCGCTCTGGTCCACCGCATCCCGTGGATGAGCGACGCGGACATCCGCACCGGATGGTGCGGACTGCGGGAGATGACCCCGGACGACCACGCCATCGTCGGGCCGTGCGCGGTGCCGGGATGGTGGAACCTGGTGGGTTTCTCGGGTCACGGCTTCATGCAGGCACCCGTCGTCGGTGACCACGTGGCCCGCCGGCTGCTGGGCCACGCGGACGCACGCGACATGTCGGCGCTGCGGCTGAGCAGGTTCGCCGAAGGCGAGACAGCACACGAGGCAACGGTGTTCTAGACCGGAGGGCGGATGAGCGAGGACATCCTGACCGAAGAGCAGGACGGGATCGCGGTACTGACGCTGAACAGGCCGCGGTCGTTGAACGCGTGGGACATGGCAATGGAAGCGGATCTCGCCGAGCTGATCCGCGACGCCGCGCGGCAGGACCGCGTCCGAGGGGTCGTGCTCACCGGTTCCGGCGACCGCGCGTTCTGCGCCGGGCAGGACCTGGCAGAGGCCGCGCGGTTCGCGCCGGAACAGATCGACGCCTGGCTGGCGAACTTCCAGAACCTCTACGAGACCGTCCTCGCCGTGGACAAACCCGTCGTCGCCGCGCTCAACGGGGTCGCGGCCGGCTCGGGGTACCAACTCGCGTTGCTGTGCGACGTCCGCGTCGCCCACCCGGGCGTACGCATGGGACAACCCGAAGTGACCTCCGGCATTCCGAGCATCACCGGCATGTACCTCACCGAACGAGCGCTGGGTGCCTCGCGCATGCTGGAGCTGATGCTCACCGGCCGGCTCATGGACGTCGACGAGCTCACCAACGCGGGCCTCGTCCATCACGTCGTCGCCGCGGACGAGGTACGCGACAAGGCGATCGACGTCGCACGGACGATCGCGAACCAGCCGACCGTCGCCGTCGCGCTCACCAAGGAGCGGTACCGGCAGACGGTGTTGCCCGGCCTGCGGGACGCGTTCGCCGCGGCGGCCGCGATCGACCGCCAGGCATGGGCGTCCGGACAGCCACAGGAGGTGATGCGCGCGTTCTTCGAGACACGCCGGCGGCGGGCCACCTCGTCGGGCACATGACATCTCCCTACTCCGAGACCGCGTACGTCGACGACGTCCGCTCCGGAGCATCGATCCAGGAGCTCCTGTCGACAGCGGCCCGTGAACGCTCCCGCGATCGTTATGTCCAGATGGGCGACGACGAGCTCGACATCGGCCAACTGGCGACCGTGGTCGAGGCGACGCAACACCGTCTGCTCGCGAATGGCCTGCGTCCCGGCGACAGGGTTGCCGTGATGCTCCCCAACCACATCGGCCACGCGGTGCTCGTACTCGCGCTGCTCTGCCTGCGCATCGTGTGGGTCCCGGTCAACCCACGGCTTCGCGGCCGACCACTCGCTCATCAGCTGCGATCCAGCGATCCGTCGCTGGTCGTCGTCGACGAAGCCTTTCGCGACAAGGTGGCCGACATCGACGCGCCGGTCGTCGCGTGGGACGGCTCGCTGTCGGCCGGGTTCCACACCCCATCGGCTGCCCGTCCCACGACCGGCCGAGCCCCGACGGCGGACGACGTGGTCAGCGTCATGTACACGTCGGGTACAACGGGTCCCGCCAAGGGCGTACAGGTGACCGACCGGATGCTCCGCGCGGCCGCGCTCGGAGCCGCGATCACCAGCACACCCCGCGACGGCGACGTCTTCCTGCTCTGGGAACCGCTCTGCCACGTGGGAGGCGCCCAGGTCCTGCTCCTCCCCCTGCTCCGGCCTGTCGGCATCGCCATGGTCGAACGCTTCAGCGTCTCGCGGTTCTGGGGCCAGGCCGCAGCACTCGGCGCGACACACATCCACCACCTCGGCGGCATTCTGCCCATGCTGCTCAGCAGGCCGCCCCACGACGCGGAGCGACGGCACCGGGTACGGGTCTCCTGGGGCGGCGGCATGACCGCGCAGGCCTGGCATGCCGCCGAAAAGCGCTTCGGCATCACCGTCCGCGAGTGCTACGGCATGACCGAGGCGTCCAGCATCTCCACGTACAACGACGTCGGCGCCGAACACGGCATCGGACGCGCCGTGCCGTACTTCGACGTCCAGGTCCACGACGACGCCGGCAACGAGGTACCACACGGGACGACCGGCGAGATCGTTCTCAGGCAACGGGTTCAGGGACTCGTCACTCCCGGGTACCTCGACGACCCGGAGGCCACCCGCGCCGCGTGGCGCGACGGTTGGTGGCGTACGGGCGACGCCGGCCGCGTCCTCGACGGAAGCCTGCACTACGCCGGACGCCTGCGCGACTCCCTACGTCACCGCGGCGAGAACGTCTCCGCGTGGGAGGTCGAGTCCGTGGTCAACACCCACCCGGCCGTTGCCGAATCGGCGTTGGTGGGAGTCCCGGCACCGGGAGGAGAGCAGGACCTGCTGCTGTTCGTCCTGCCCGCGGTCGACCGCCGCGTCGATCCCGCGCGGCTGCTGTCGTGGTGCGCGGACAGGCTCGCGTCGTACCAGGTTCCCAGGTACGTGAGGACGATCGAGCGCTTCCCCAGGACCGCCAGCGAACGGGTCGCCAAGACACGGCTCCCCCGCGACCTGGACCACTGCTACGACGGGTGTCCGTCGTGAGGCGGAGTGGGGCCGGTGGGGCGTGCCATGTTCCGGACACGCTCCACCGGTGTCTTGTGACGGGCTTGTCGAACAGGTGCGAGACGACGAGGACTTCACCGGCACCGCCGGCGAGCCGGCTGGGCAAGCTCTGCTGAAGACGTGGTCAGGCGTCGGTGGATGACGATACGAACGGCGCATTCCACGCCTGGTCGTCCGGGCGGCGTGTACGCATCGCCGACACCAGAACCTTGCGGACGTCCTTGACGTTCGCGGTGATCAGCTTCGCCAGTCGAGTCCCGTCGCGCGCACGTAGTGCGTCGACCTCCTGCAGCAGGTCGGCGACGATCCTGTCCCCGGCGCCGAGAACGTCCGCGTGATACCGGGCGTACGGCTCGACCAGGTTGAGCAGTTGGGTCACCAGCCGGACGGTGTGGTGTCGCTCGGGTATCTCGTACATCCGCCGGCGGAACGCATGGTGCAGTCCCAGCCGTTCCTCCGGGTTCGCTCCTGACGAGTCCTCGACGCGCTGCACGAGCCAACGCAGCTCCTCGACTTCACGGGGCCGCACCTGCTCGGCGACGAGCCTGGCGAGCGGCGGTTCGAGCCGAAGGCGGAGGTCGTACAGCTCCTCGATCTCGTGGACGTCGAGCTCGAAGACAACCGCGCCCATCCCGGGGCGCATCACGATCAGGCCCTCGCCGGCGAGAGTTCGGAGCGCCTCGCGCAGCGGGATGCGGCTGACCCCGAACCTGCGTGCGAGCTCGTCCTGGTTGATCACCCGGCCGGGAGGCAGAACGCGCTCGCGCACGGCCCTGCGGATGAGCGACGCGATCTTCTCCGGGTTCAACGCGCGCTCCTCGAGGTCTGGACGGCGCTGCGTGATGCGGTGTATACACCGTATTCAGAGGAACGCCTCGGCATACGCGAGGGCGCGTACCAGCCGGGACAGGGGGCCTGTCGATGCACGTCGTAACGCATCTGTTTCGCTCGCGATCCTCGCTGGTCATGACCACCGTGGCCGCGCTGGCCGCTTCGGTGGTCGTGGCCGTGCCCGGCGCCCAGGCGTCGGCCCCGGGAGGGGACGGCCTGCGACTCGAGTCCGTGTCAGCCCACCCTGACCTGGTCACAGCGGGTGATGTCCTGGTCAGGGCGAAGGTACCTCGCGACCGGGCACTGGGTGACGTACGGGTCACGCTGAACGGCGCGGACGTGACCGGGTCGTTTCGGAGCGACGCGACAGCGCACACACTCACCGGTCTGGTCGATCACCTGGAACCCGGGCGTAACCGCATCGCGGCGACGGCCGGGACTCTGCACGACGACCTCGTCGTGACGAACCATCCGGCCGCGGGCCCGGTACTCAGCGGCCCCCAGGAACAGCCGTACATCTGCACCACCGACCAGTTCCAACTGATCGACGGGAGCACGCTCGGCCCGCCCTCGGACTCGTCGTGCTCCGTCACCACGCGGGTCGACTACGCCTACCGCTCGACCGACGGAACGATCAAGCCGCTGCCGGACGTCCGCAGCAGGCCAGACGACCTCGCCTGGACGACGACCACCACCGGCCGTGATGTGCCGTTCCTGATCCGGATCGAGACGGGCACGCTCAACCGGTCGATCTACCAGATCGCCATGCTGCACGACCCCACGACGCCGGCGCCGACCTTCTTCCGGCACAGCCCGGGCTGGAACAACCGGCTCGTCTACACCTTCGGCGGCGGCTGCCGCGGCGGCTGGTACTCCCAGGGCCACGGCACCGGCGGCGTACTCGACCCGGAGATGTTGCGACGGGGCTACGCCGTCGCGTCGGCGTCGTTGAACGTGTTCGGCAACAACTGCAACGACCTGCTGGCCACCGAGACGATGATGATGGTGAAGGAGCGGTTCGTCGAGCAGTACGGCAGCCCGCTGTTCACGATCGGATGGGGATGCTCCGGTGGCTCCTACCAGAGTCATCAGATCGCGGACAACTACCCCGGCCTGCTGAACGGCATCGTGGTGGGTTGCAGCTTCCCCGACGTCGCGTCGGCGACGATATTCACCCTCTTCGACTCCCGCCTGCTCGACCACTACTTCAACAGCATCGCGCCGAACGAGTTCAGCAGGGAGCAACAGCGCACGGTCTCGGGCTTCCTCAAGTGGGAGAGCATTCCCAATCTCAGCGACAACGCCCAGCGACTGGACCCGGATGCGGAGTTCCCCGCCGAGGTACCTCTAGGCCTGCGTTATAACGCGCAGACCAACCCGACCGGTGCGCGCGGCGACGTCTACGACCACACGGTCAACGTCTACGGCCGCGACCCGTCCACCGGGTTCGCACGCCGGCCGCTGGACAACGTCGGCGTCCAGTACGGACTCGCCGCCCTCAACTCCGGTGCCATCACCAAGCGCCAGTTCCTCGACCTGAACGCCGGAATCGGTGGCCTGGACGCGGACGCGAACCCCACCGCTCAGCGCACTGCCGCCGACCCCGTCGCGACGGGTGCGGCGTACCGCACAGGGCGCATCCTGTCCGGCGGCGGCGGGCTCGACACCACGCCCATCATCGACTACCGCGGGTACTCCGAGGACGGCCCCAACGGCGACATCCACATGCTCGTGCACCAGTTCGCCACCAGGGCACGGCTCGTCGCGGCGAACGGAGACGCCGACAACCAGGTCATGCTCGTCGAAGACGGGCGCTACGGCTTGTTCAGTCTGGACAGCCCGGTGCTCCGCGACGCGCTGACCCAGATGGACCAGTGGCTGACCAACCTGGCCGACGAGGGCGCCGGGACGCCGTCACATGCGCAGGTGGTCGCGACGAAGCCCGCCGGCCTCACCGATGCCTGCTGGACCCGTGACGCGGCCCATCGCAAGATCGTGCAGCGACTCTCCGCCGAGAACCCCGGCGAATGCGGACGGCTGTTCCCCGCCAGACCGACTCCACGGCTGGTCGCCGGGGCGCCGCTGACCGACGACGTCGTCACCTGCCACCGAAAGCCCGTCGACTGGAACGACTACCGGGTCGACTTCACGCCCGCGGAGCGGACCGAACTGGAGGGCATCTTCCGCTCCGGCGTCTGTGACTGGACCAAGCCCGGCGTCGGTCAGCAGCCGCTGGCCGGCACCTGGCAGACCTTCTGATGAGAAGCAGGCAGAGGAGGCGACCGTGGGAACCAGACGAGAGATGTCCCGCCGTGCCTTCGTGGGCGGGACCGCTGTCGCGGGGGTCGGCGCGACGCTGCACGCGGGATCGGCGGCGGCCGCGGGGCAGCCGGGTCGGA
>JAFMQP010000336.1 GCA_017354575.1 Acidothermales bacterium
CGTCCGCCGGCTCGTCGCGTTCGAGGCCCGGCGCGCGGGCCGGCTGCTCGACGAGGGCACGCCGCTGCTGCGCACGCTGCACGGCTGGGCGCGCGTCTGCGTCACGGGATACGTCGCCGGTGGGCGCGCGGCGCTGGCCGCGCTGCGCCGGGCCGGGTACGACCCGCTGCCCGAGCCGCCCAAGGCGGGCCGGGCAGACCTGCTGCGCGCTGCGGCGCGGGTGGTCACGACGTCGTCGCCCACGGGTGGGGGGTGAGGAGCACGAAGTCGCCCGAGTCGCCGACCGTCGTCGACGCATACGGCGCCTGCGAGCGGATCACTCGCCGCGAGGCGCGCAACTTCTCCTACGGCATCAGGTTGCTGCCTCCGCCGAAGCGGCGTGCGCTGTCGGCCGTCTACGCCATGGCCCGGCGGATCGACGACATCGGTGACGGTGACCTTCCCGAGGAGCGCAAGCTCGTCCTGCTCGACGAGGTACGGCAGCAGGTCCGCGGCCTCGAGGCCGGCAGGTACGACCCGGCCGATCCCGTCCTGGTCGCGCTGGCCGCCACGGCCGACGACTTCGAGGTGCCGCTCGACGGCTTCGTCGAGATCGTCGAGGGCTGCGAGGCGGACGTGCGCGGCGTCGCGTACTCGACGTTCGACGACCTGCTGCACTACTGCCGCTGCGTCGCCGGCTCGGTCGGGCGGCTGTCGCTCGGCGTCTTCGGCACGGTGCGCGGCGACGTCGCCGAGTCGAGGCAGCTCGCCGACACGCTCGGCCTGGCGCTGCAGGTGACCAACATCCTGCGCGACGTCCTGGAGGACCGCGGGAACGGCCGGGTGTACCTGCCGAAGGAGGACCTCGACCGGTTCGGCGTGACGCTGGAGCTCGACGGCGACGCCCTCGCCGACGACCCGGCGCGGCTCGCCGAGCTCGTCCGGTTCGAGGCCGGCCGCGCCGAGGAGCGTTACGCCACCGGGCTGCGCCTGCTCGGGCGGCTGGACCGCCGCAGTGCCGCGTGCGTCGCGGCGATGGCGGGTATCTACCACCGCCTGCTGCGTCGCATCGAGGCCGACCCCACCGCCGTCATGCGCGCCCGCGTCCGCCTCTCCGGCGGCGAGAAGGCGCGCGTCGCGCTACGTGCCCTGGCGTTGGGGCGCGCATGAGGTGCACCTCGCGGGGGAATGGCGTCCGGGTTGATCATGTTCTCATGATCAACCCGGGCTTCACACGAGCTGCAGGGTGTGGGAGGCCCTGGTTCGTCGTGGGAGGTCCGGCCGGGCGGAGGTGCCGCAGATGACCGCGCGGGTCGTCGTCGTCGGGGGCGGGCTCGCCGGGATCGCCGCTGCCGTACGGCTCGCGGACACCGGCGCCGTCGTCACGCTGGTCGAGGCGCGGGCCCGCCTCGGCGGTGCGACCTACTCGTTCCCGCGCGAGGGGCTCTCGTACGACACCGGCCAGCACGTGTTCCTGCGCTGCTACGACGACTACCGCTCGCTGCTGCGCCGGCTGGGCACCGAGACCGCGACGACGATCCAGCCCAGGCTCACCATGCCCGTACTCACGCCCGGCGGCCACCGCCACGCGCTGCGCCGGTCCGGGCTGCCCGCGCCGCTGCACCTCGCCGGCACCGTACTCGGCTACGGCGCGCTCAGCCGCCGCGAGCGGCTGCACGCGGTCCGGGCCGCCACCGCGCTCCGCGGCGTCGACCCCGACGATCCCGCGACCGACGCGCAGAGCTTCGGCAGCTGGCTGGAACGGCACGGGCAGAGCCGTGCGGCGATCGACCGGCTGTGGGGGCTCATCGCGATCGCGGCGCTCAACGTCCACCCGCACGACGCGTCCCTCGCCCTGGCGGCGCGGGTGTTCCGCACCGGCCTGCTCGAACGCAACGACGCCGGCGACCTCGGCATTCCGCAGGCACCGCTCGGCACGCTGCACGGTGATGCCGCGCTCCGCGTTCTCGGCGACCTCGGCGCGGACGTACGGCTGCGCGAGCGCGTCACCGACATCCGGCCCGGCGGCAGCGGCTACGAGGTCGCCACCGGTGACGGGGAGCTTTCCGCCGACGCCGTCGTCCTCGCCGTCCCGCACGGCCGCGCCGCGCAGCTCGTCCCGCCGGAGGCCGCGGATACGAGCGCCTGGCACCAGCTCGGCGCGTCCCCCATCGTCAACGTGCACGTGCGGTACGCCCGTCGCGTCACCGACCTCGAGTTCTTCGCGGCCCTCGACTCGCCGCTGCAGTGGGTCTTCGACCGCACCGCGACGTCCGGGCTCCACCACGGCCAGTACCTCGCGGTGTCGCTGTCCGCCGCCGACGCGTACCTGTCCCGGCCGGCGCGCGACGTCGCCGCCGAGGTCGTCGACGCGCTCGCCACGCTGCTGCCGGACGCGACGCCGGACACCGTCAGGCGCGTGTACGTCACCCGCGAGCCGCGCGCGACGTTCCGTCCCGCACCGGGGACGGCCGCCCTGCGTCCGTCCCCACGCACGCGACTGCCGGGCCTGGCGCTCGCCGGCGCGTGGACCGACACCGGCCTGCCGGACACGATGGAGGGCGCGGTGCGCAGCGGCTACCGCGCGGCCGACGTCGTCGCCTGCTCGCCGCACGCGACGGACGGGCGCGTAACGAAATCGACGGAGGTGCCTATATGACCGCTGTGATGCCCGAGAGCCTGGATACGTCCCGCACCATGGTCGAACCGGCCGTGCGTGCGGCGCTCGACCGGCTCGACCCGGACACCCGACGGGTCGCCGGCTACCAGCTGGGCTACTGGGACGAGCACGGCCGGCCGGGATCGTTGGGGGGCAAGGCGATGCGCGGCGCGTTCGCGCTGCTGTCCGCACGCGCCGCCGGTGCCACCGCAGAACGCGGCCTGCCCGGCGCCGTCGCCGTCGAGCTGGTGCACAACTTCTCCCTGCTCCACGACGACGTGATGGACCGCGACACCGAACGCCGCCACCGGCCCACCGCGTGGACGGTGTTCGGGACGTCCGCCGCGATCCTCGCCGGCGACGTGCTGCTGTCCACTGCGGCCGAGGTGCTCGGCGAGGCCGCCGAGGCGCAGTGGGCAGTACGCTGCCTGCTCGCGGCGACTCGCCGGCTGATCGCCGGCCAGGCCGCCGACCTCAGGTTCGAGGAGCGTGCCGACGTCGGCCTCGACGAGTGCATCGCGATGGCGCGCGACAAGACCGCGTCCCTGCTGTCGTGCGCGACGTCGATCGGCGCGGTGCTGGCCGCCGCGCCGGCGTCGCTCACCATGGGGCTGGCGGCGTACGGCGACCACCTCGGGCTCGCCTTCCAGCTCGTCGACGACCTGCTCGGCATCTGGGGCGACCCCGCCGCGACGGGGAAGCCGGTCGGATCCGACCTGCTGTCGCGGAAGAAGTCGCTGCCGGTCGTCGCCGCGCTCACCGCGGGAAACACGAGCGCCGACGAGCTGCGGGAGCTGTACCGCGAGCCGATCGCGGAGGCCGACGTCCCGCACGCAGCCGAGCTCGTCGCCGCGGCCGGCGGCCGCGACTGGGCCGAGAGCGAGGCGTCCCGCCAGCTCGACCTCGCGCTGTCGCGGCTGGACACACTGGAGCTCCCCGACGACGTCCGTCGAGAGCTCACCGAACTCGCCCAATTCGTCACCGGAAGGGATCGTTGATGACCGCTGTCGTCTCGGGCACCGGGTCGGTCACGCGCACCGACGTCGAGCGCGCGCGCGACCGGCTCGTCGAGCACCTGCTCGAGCACCAGCATCCGGACGGCTGGTGGAAGGGGAACCTCGAGACCAACGTCACGATGGACGCCGAGGACCTCATGCTCAGGCAGTTCCTCGGCATCCGCGCGGACGAGGAGACCGAGCAGGCCGCCCGCTGGATCCGGTCGCACCAGCACGACGACGGCGCGTGGGCGACGTTCCACGGCGGCCCCGGCGACCTGTCCACGACGATCGAGGCGTATGTGGCACTGCGGCTCGCCGGCGACGACGTCGACGCCCCGCACATGCGCCGCGCGCGCACGTTCGTGCTCGACAACGGCGGCATCGAGAAGTCCCGCGTCTTCACCCGCATCTGGCTCGCGCTGTTCGGCGAGTGGCCGTGGGACGAGGTGCCCGCGATCCCACCCGAGATCATCCTCCTGCCGCCGCACGTCCCGCTGAACGTGTACGACTTCGCCTGCTGGGCACGGCAGACGATCGTGCCGCTCGCGGTGGTGTCTGCGCTGAAACCGAAGCGGTCACTGGGTTTTCACGTCACGGAGCTGCGCAC
>JAFMQP010000080.1 GCA_017354575.1 Acidothermales bacterium
CCGTCGGCGCGCAGCCCGGCGAGCTGCGCCGTCATCCGCGCGGCGCGCGACGCCGCCGGCTGGTGCGTGCCGTGCTGCCGTGGCTCACGCTCGCGGTGCTCGCGTTCCTCGCGAGCCTGCCCGCCGCGGGTGTGCCGCTGCTGGTCCTGGCCGCACTCGGCGTGCCACTGGCGCTCGACCGGTACCGGTCGCTCGGCCACGGTTACGACGGCGCCGGGGTCAGCGTCCGGCTCGGGTCGTGGTCGCGTCGAACGGTCGTGCTCGAACGCCGCGCGGTCGTGGGTTGGCAGGTGCGGCAGACGCTGTTCCAGCGCCGGCAGCGACTCGCCACGCTGGTCGTCGGCGTCGGGGCCGGGCACGGCGGCTACCACGTGGTCGACATGGACGCGCGCGCCGCGGGGGAGTTCGCGGCCGAGGTCACCCCGCGCTGGGTGAAGCCCTTCCTGAGCGGGTGATCAGTCCTTGCGGCGGGTGCCGAAGATGATCTCGTCCCAGGACGGCACCGACGCGCGCTTGTTCTTCGCCGACCCTCTGGCGATCCGCAGCGGCTCGGTCGGCTGCTCCGACTCGCCGTCGTCCTCCTCGTCCTGCGTTGGGGCGGACGGCGCGGACGGGGCGCGTGAGGTCTCGCCCCCACCGCCGGCGACGGCGGCAAGCCGCGGACGCTCGACGAACTCGGCCACCTCGGGCTCCGGCGTCAGCGTGCCGGTGGCGCTGACCAACGCCGCCGCCTCGTCGTCGACGGGCCGGACGTGCCGGGCGGACATGTCGTAGATCCACTCGGCCGTACCCGTACGGTTGGCGAGCTTGTAGTGGAGCCGGATCTTCCAGGTGCCGTCCTCACGGCGCCAGGAGTCCCAGTCGAGGTCGTCCGGATGGACGCCGCGCGTCTGTAGCCGCTCCCGGACGAGCTCGCCGAGCTCGCCGTGCGGCCCCGACTCGCCGGGACGCCGGACCGTCGTCCGCTGCGCGAGCTCGGCGACGTGCATCCGTTCGCGGATCACCGGGTTGGCGAACGCCTCGATCTTCGCGACCGAGAGGCCGGCCGCCTTGGCGACCTCCTCGGGCGTCTGGCCGGAACGGATACGTGCCTGGATCTCTTTCGGTCGCACCGTGCTCTCCTGTGGTGTCTCGAGCTGCCCGGGACGCACGGTCTCGTCCCGGACGGCGGCGCGGAGCCGCGCGTCCAGCGGCACACGGAAGACGGCACCTGTGGAATCGGTGGCAGCGAGCAGAAGGTGATCGCCTTCGTCACTGACCCCGACGAGGCGCAACTCCTGCATGCTCAGCCTCCGGCGGCAGTCGACTACATCGGCAGTCTCTCCTTCCGGGGCGGGACCTGGCCACGATTACGTACGGCGAGTCGCGAACTGGACCCGGAGTTGGCCATGACGTGGGGACGGCATGATGAGACAGTGTCATCAACGGATCACACTCGGTGGGGAAGGATCGACGAGGCTGTGCTCGGCAGACTCCCCGTGGCACGGGTGCGGCTCGTGGTGATCGTCGCCGTCGCCTGCGTCGTCACCGCCGTGGTCGGGGTCGTCGCGCTCGTCGGCGGTGTGGGGACGCGGGACGCCGGTGCCGGCGACGCGAACACCCACGTGGCCAGCCCCAGCCCCATTCCCGGCTCGGCGTCGACCGGCGCGACCCCGTCGATGAGCACGGGCCCGGAGGTCGCGCCGCTGCGGCGCGTGGTCGCCCCCGACCTCATCGTGGTCTCGCCGAAGACGATCCCGCCGGGCACGGCGGGCAGGGTCGCCCACCTGCGCGGCGTGACCGAGACCGTGCGGGTGGAGGCGGGGTCGGTGAAGGTCGGCAGCGGCAGGGCGACCCTGCTCGGCGTCGACCCGTCCACGTTCCGCGCGTGGACGCCGCTGGCCTCGGCCCAGTCCGACGACCTGTGGCGGGCGCTCGCGTACGACCAGCTCGTGCTCACCTTCGACGCCCGGCAGGCGACCAGCCTGACCCTGGGGCAGACCTATCCCGTCACGGCCGAGCGGGCGCTGCCGCTGCGCCTCGGCGGGGTCGCGGCCCTGGACCTGCCGCACGTCGACGGGCTCGTCACCGCCACGACCGGCCACGCGCTCGGGCTCTCCGACGGCGCCGCGATGCTCGTCAACGCGCCGGCCGCGAACGTCGCGGCGCTGGCGACGAGCGTGCGCAAGACCATGGGCACCGGCGCGAAGGTGGTGCCGCTGCGCGACCCGCCGCCGGAGTCGTCCAACACCAAGCCGCCGACCGGTCGGCCGACGACGTACCGCGAGCTGTACACGCAGGCGGCGAGCCGCTGCCCAGGGCTGTCCTGGACCGTCCTCGCCGCGATCGGCCAGGTGGAAAGCGGTCACGGGCGCAACATGGGCCCGTCCAGCGCGGGCGCGCTCGGGCCGATGCAGTTCCTCCCGTCCACCTGGAGCAGGTACGGCGTCGACGGGAACGGCGACGGCAAGGCGAACATCTGGGATCCCTACGACGCCGTACCCGCCGCCGCCGACTACCTCTGCGAGAGCGGCGCCGGCCGCGGCGGGAAGGCGCTGTACGACGCGATCTTCGCGTACAACCACTCCGACACGTACGTGCGGAACGTGCTGGCGATCGCGGCGGCGTACGCCAAGGGCGGCTGAGCCGTGACCGCCGTCACGGTGCTTTGATGGCGGCATGACGCAGGCACCGACCGGCTATGACGCGCTGCTCCTCGTCTCGTTCGGCGGTCCCGAGGGACCCGACGACGTCATGCCGTTCCTGGAGAACGTCACCGGCGGCCGCGGCATCCCGCGGGAGCGGCTGCTCGAGGTCGCCGGGCACTACCACCGCTTCGGCGGCGTCAGCCCCATCAACGGCCAGTGCCGCGAGCTCAAGGCCGCGATCGAGGCCGACTTCGCCGCGAACGGGCTCGACCTGCCCGTCTACTGGGGCAACCGCAACTGGCACCCGCTGCTGCCCGACACGCTCGAGACGATGGCGGCGGACGGTGTCCGGCGGGCGCTCGCGTTCGTCACGTCCGCGTACGCGTCGTACTCGGCGTGCCGGGTCTACCAGGAGGACCTCGAGCGGGCCCGCGCGGAGGTGGGGGAGTCCGCGCCGGCCGTGGACAAGATCCGGCACTTCTACGACCACCCGGGCTTCGTCGGCCCGATGGTCCGCGCCACCCGCGACGCGCTGTTGCGGCTGCCGGAGGACGAGCGCGCGGACGCGCGGCTGGTGTTCGTCGCGCACAGCATCCCGACGTCGATGGCCGAGGCGAGCGGCCCCGACGGCGGCGCGTACGAGGCGCAGGTCACCGAGGCGGCGCGGCTGGTGGCCGAGGGCGTGGGGGATCACCCGTGGGACGTCGCGTGGTGCAGCCGCAGCGGGCCGCCCAGCCAGCCGTGGCTGGAGCCGGACGTCTGCGACCACCTCACCGCGTTGCACGAGAAGGGCGTGCGGTCGGTGGCGATCGTGCCCGTGGGGTTCGTCTCCGACCACATGGAGGTCATCTTCGACCTCGACACCGAGGCGCTCGCGCACGCCGCCGGTCTCGGCATGCACGCGGTGCGCGTCCCCGCGGTCGGCGTCGCGCCCGAGTTCGTCGCGATGGTCCGTGAGCTCGTGCTCGAGCGGACGCGGCCGGCGGCCACTCCGCGCCGCGCGCTCGGCAGGCTCGGCCCGGCGTGGGACGTCTGCCCGGCCGGCTGTTGCCTATCCCGTTCCGGCTGACCGGTCGGCGGCCACCAGGTCGTAGGTGACGAAGTCCTGACGGCTGCCGTCCGGCATCGGGTGCCCGCGCTGTCGGCCGACCCGCGTGAAGCCGGCCCGCTCGGCCACCCGTCGCGACGCGGCGTTGCCCGCCGCGGCACGCAGGTCGACGCGGGCCAACCCCAGCCCGCCCGCGTCCTCGGGCGCGAACGCGTGTGCGCAGGCGAGCCGCACCGCCTCGGCGGCGGCGCCGCGGCCGCGGGCCTTCGGGTGCAGCCAATAGCCGATCTCCGCGCTGCCGCGCCCGATGCCCGTCAACCCGAACGAGCCGACGCACGCGTCGTCGGCGT
Organism: Acidothermales bacterium; assembly: GCA_017354575.1. GTDB lineage: Bacteria > Actinomycetota > Actinomycetes > Streptosporangiales > WHST01 > WHST01. Next base: position 4,026 of record JAFMQP010000080.1, read on the forward strand.
CCGCCGCGCACCAGTGGACGCCGTACCCCGTCGCGTGCTCCTCCTCGCGGGACCGGATGTACGCCGAGGCGTCGTCCGGCGTGTACGGGTCGGGCAGTTCCGGCAGCCAGGAACGGGTCACCGGGTCGGTGCACGCCTCGACGCACGCGTCAGCGTCCGACTCGCGGAACGGGCGCAGCGTCACCCGTTCGCCTTTCAGCACCTCGGCGCGCAGCCAGCGGTCGACCGGCCGGCGGGGCTCGCCGGCACGCAGCGACGCGGCCCAGTCGTCGCGCCGCACGCCCCGCTGCACGGTGCCGCCGCGCACGGTGCCCTCCATCTTGAACCCGGCCTTCCACGCGGTCCGCCGGGAGGCCCAGTTGCCGACGAACGCCCGCCATCGCAGCACCTCGACACCAAGCTGGGCGGGATCGAGGGCCCAGCCGGCGACGAGCCGCAGGGCCGCGGCCATCACGCCCTTCCCGCGAGCGGACGGGCACAGGCCGTAGCCGACCTCCGCGCCGCCGGTGCCGTCGGGACGCACGTCGATCGTGCCCAGGAACTCGTCGGTAGCCGGATCGGCGATCGCGAATGCCAGGAACGAGTCTCCCGTCTGCCAGCCCACGGCGGCCCGGGTGAGGAACTCCTCGGCGTGGCGGCGCTCGTACGGGACCGGGGTCGTCGTCCACCGCCGCGACTCGGGGTCGGTGCACTGCTCGACGATGCCGTCCAGGTCGCCGTCTCGGTGGCGACGCAGCCGGACGCTACCGTCGGTGAGCTCCGCGGGTTCCACCCGCCGATCGTCGCGGACACGAGCGGGAGCGGCAACGCCGTTTCGTGCGGGGCACACATGTCGCGTTCCCGGTACCGTCGCTTCCGGCGAACCCTCGGCGAAGGAGTGACACGGTGCCCGATCAGCCTCCGTTCCACGACCTCGAGGCCTATCTCGACCTGCCCCGCGTGTCCGGCCTGGCGCTGTCGCCGGACGGCAGCCGGCTGGTCGCGACCGTGTCCGTCCTGTCCGCGGACCGGAAGAGGTACGTGAGCTCGCTGTGGCACGTCGACCCGGCAGGTGAGCGTCCGGCCCGGCGGCTGACGCGTTCGGAGAAAGGCGAGTCGTCGCCGGCGTTCCTGCCCGACGGGTCGCTGCTCTTCCTCTCCGAGCGTCCCGACCCGGACGCCGCCGAAGACGTCGAGGACGCGGGCACCGGCGTCTGGCTGCTGCCCGCCGACGGCGGCGAGCCCCGGCACGTGCTCGGCCGGCCAGGCGGCGTCGACGGGATCGCGGTGGCGAAGGACTCCGGGCGGGTCGTCGTAGGCGCGCCCGTCCTGGCCGGTGCGCGGGACGCCGACGACGCCGACCTCCGTGCGGAGCGGAAGAGGCGTGGCGTGTCCGCCGTCCTGCACACGACGCCGCACGTCCGGTTCTGGGACCACGACCTCGGCCCGGACGAGCCGCATCTGCTCGCCGTCGCGGAGACACCCTGGGGCGGCGACCGGGCGCTGCGCGACCTGACACCCGGCGCGGGGACCGCACTCGTCGACCGCTCGTCCGATCTGGCCGCCGCCGGCGACGTGGTCGTCGCGGCGTGGACCGTCCACGAACCCGGCGGCGAGACGCGCGGCCAGGTGCGCGTGATCGACGTCACGACCGGCGAGCACCGGGTGCTGCTCGACTCCCCGGCCCACGACTTCGACTCGCCCGTCCTCTCACCGGACGGGAGGTGGGTCGTGGCCGAGCGCGCCGCGCGGCCGACGTACGACGAGCCGCCCGACCCGACGCTGGTGCTCGTGTCGGTCGAGGGCGGCGAGCCACGCGACCTGCTGCCGGACCTCGACCGGTTCCCGCACCCCGCGGTGTGGGCGCCGGACTCCACCGCCGTCTTCACCACCTACGACGACCTCGGCCGCGGCCGCATAGCCCGGGTCGAGGTCGAGTCCGGCACGGTCACGGTGCTCACCGCCGACGACGGCGTCTACTCCTCGCTGTGCGTCTCGCCGGACGGCCGGCACGTATACGCACTGCGGGCGACCGTCGCCGAACCGCCCGCGCCGGTGCGCCTGGACGCGGCGGAGAAGCACCAGGGGCCGCGGGCTCTCGCCGGCCCTACGCCGCTGCCGGTGCTCCCGGGCACGCTCACCGAGGTGACCACGACCGCCGACGACGGCGTCGCGTTGCGGGGGTGGTTGGCGCTGCCGGCGGACGCGAGCGCCACGCGACCCGCGCCGTTGCTGCTCTGGGTGCACGGCGGGCCGGAGACGTCGTGGAACCAGTGGCAGTGGCGGTGGAACCCGTGGCTCATGGTGGCGCGCGGGTACGCCGTCCTGCTACCTGACCCCGCGTTGTCCACCGGCTACGGGATCGATTTCCACCGCCGCGGGTGGGGCGCGTGGGGTGACCGCCCGTACACCGACCTCATGGACGTGACGGACGCCACCCTCACCCGGCCCGATGTCGACGAGACGCGTACGGCTGCCATGGGCGGGTCGTTCGGCGGGTACATGGCGAACTGGATCGCCACGCGCACCGACCGGTTCCGCGCGATCGTCACGCACGCGAGCCTCTGGGCGCTGGACCAGTTCGGTCCCACCACCGACATCCCCTCGTACTGGCGCGCGCAGTTCGGCGACCCGACGAAGGACCCCGCGCGCTACCTGGCGCACTCGCCGCACCACGGTGCGGCCTCGATCAGCACGCCGATGCTGGTGATTCACGGCGACCAGGACTATCGCGTGCCGATCGGGGAATCGTTGCGGCTATGGTCCGACCTCGCCCGTCACGACGTCCCGGCACAGTTCCTCTACTTCCCGGACGAGAACCACTGGGTGCTCAAGCCAGGAAACATTGTTGCCTGGTACGAAACCGTGCTAGCCTTCCTCGCCCATCACGTACTGGGCGAGGACTGGGCCAGACCGGCCCGGATCTGAGGTGTGACGGAGAGCACGTATACCGGTTGTCCAACTCGCGGTACTCGACTGCGCGTGAGACGGATGATGGTGCACAATCTCTGCGCCGGACCGGGCACAAACCGGAAGGGCCGTGCGTTACATCCTCCGCGCTGGGTTTCCGACCACTTATCGGGGAGACGAGATATGGCTACCGACTATGACGCGCCCCGCAAGTCCGACGACGATGTCAACGAGGACAGCATCGAGGAGCTGAAGGCTCGTCGGCGCGAGAAGTCCGCGGTGGCCGTCGAGGACGAGGCGGAACTCGCCGAGAGCTTCGAGCTGCCGGGCGCGGATCTTTCCAACGAAGAGTTGAGCGTCCGCGTCCTGCCGCGGCAGGCCGACGAGTTCACCTGTTCACGCTGTTTCCTGGTGCACCACAGGAGCCAGCTGGCTCAGACGTCCAAGGGACAGCTGATCTGCAGGGACTGCGCAGCCTGAACCATGGTTGACCGACCCAGGGGTGACGAGCGTCCCACCGAACCCGACGGCGAGACACCACCGGGCCCGTTCGAGGACGTCGCCGACGCCGCCGAGCAGTTGACCGGCGACGGCGGGATGGACGGCCGGGGGAGAGGCAGGCTGCTCGGCCGCGCCGTCACGTCCGTCGGTCACAACGTGCGGGCGATGCGTTCGCGCGGCGGCATGGCGGGCGCGATGGCGGGCGTCATGGAGGGAGTCGCGCCGCACCTGGGGATCCGTGACCTGGAGCTGCTCCGGTCACACCACCACGGACTCACCGGCGAGGCACTCGCCGACTCGCTCGTCGAGCACGCGTCCCGCGGTTCCGCTTTCGTGGGCGCGGCCGGCGGCGCGCTCGCCACGGTCGAGTACGCGGCGCCGCCGACGCTGCTCTCAGCCCCCGTCCAGCTCGCGACAGAGACGATCCTGGTCGCGGCGATCGAGGTCAAGCTGATCGCCGAGCTGCACGAGGTCTACGGCGTCCACATCCAAGGCTCGGGCCCGCAGCGCGGCCTGACGTTCCTGCAGGCATGGGGTCACCAGCGGGGAGTCAGTCCGCTCCAGCCCGGGTCGGTCAGCGCGGTGCTCGGCGCCGGTGCCCGGCGCGAGCTCCGGCAGCGGCTGCTCGTCCGGCTCGGCCGCAACATGACCACCCTCGGCCCCGTCCTCACCGGCGCCATCGCCGGCGCCTACCTCAACCGGCGCGGCACCAAGCGGCTCGCGGACGCGATCCGCAACGACCTCCGCGGCCGCACCCTCGACATCCAGTAGCGCCGACCCGGTCGCCGTCCGCTCCGCGCCCGGGTCCCACTTCTCACTTCACTTCACTTCACATGGCGCGGCCCCACCTGACATGGCGCCACTCGACTTCACCTGGCGCCGCTCGATCGGGAACGGGGCAGAACCGGGCATTTCTTCGAGCCGCGCCATGTACAGTCACGCGGCGCCATGTGAAGTGGGGCAGGCGGTGACGCCAGGCAGTGCAGTGCGTCCCCGTGGTCAGTCGAGGGCTTCCTTGGCCTCGCGGAAGGCGGCAGGAAGCTCGCCTGTGGCACGGTGCCACGCCTTCGCGACGCCGCGGGTGGCGAGCATCCGGGCCACGCCGATGGTCACGCCGGTGGCGACCGCCCAGAGCAGTGCCTCCCGCAGCTCGACCTCGGGGGACTCCGGGTTGTCCGGCGGCTTGTCGCCGGTCGCCTTCGTCCAGATCAGCTCGATCGCCTTGCGCGCGACGACACCGGCCGCGACGGCACTGAGACCGCTGAGGATCTTCCAGCCCAGCTCGGGCTTCTGCTTGTTCCCGGCTTTGCTCACTGTCCCGCCTCCCTAGAACGGCCAGTCTCGCAGAAGGCCGCCGCGGCCAGTGCGTCCGGGTGGCGGCTCGACACCAACCAGTACGAGCCGCCGGACTCGGTCTCGACGCCGAGGTAGACGACCCGAGGCAGGTAGCCACGGACGAGCACCACCGCGTTCGGGTCCGGCCGCCGCGCGAGCACCTGCCGCACGTCGCCGCGGTCGAGTATGCGCGTCTCCGTGACGGACGTGAGCGGCACGCGGAACCGCCCCGCGGTGAGCGCGCCGTCGTGGACGCCCACCCGCACGCTGTGCCGCAACAGCATCACCACGACGAACGCGGCGAGCACCGTGTAGGTCACCACGGCCACGACCCAGCCGAGGCCGACGTGGATCTCCGCGCCGAGCAGCGCGATCACCACGACCGCGAGCGGCCACCACCACCACGGCACCCAGAGCCGTTCCCGGTAAGCGTGCCCCGTCGAAGCGTCCACGGTCCTAGCCTGGCAGGCGCCGTGCCGGTGCGGACGGCAGGTCCGTAAGGTGTCCGCGTCTTTCGCGTGGAGGTGACCGTGACCGTCGACGTCCTGGTGCGCAGGCTCGCCGCCGACGTCCCGCTGCCCGAGTACGCCCATCCGGGCGACGCGGGCGCTGACCTCGTCACGAACGAGGACGTCGAGCTAGCCCCGGGCGAGCGTGCGACCGTGGGGACGGGCATCGCGATCGCCCTGCCGGACGGGTTCGCCGCGTTCGTCCACCCCAGGTCGGGGCTCGCCGCACGGTTCGGCGTTACCCTGGTCAACGCCCCGGGAACGGTCGACGCCGGATACCGCGGCGAGATCCGGGTGACGCTCGTCAACACCGACGCGAAGGAGCCGGTGCGGTTCGCCCGCGGCGACCGCATCGCGCAGCTGGTGGTGCAGCGGGTCGAGCGGATGGTCCTGCACGAGGTGACCCGGCTGCCCGGCTCGGACCGCGGCGACGGTGGCCACGGGTCGACGGGCGGGTTCACCGAGCCGGGCAGATAGCCTGACCTGGTGCTCGGAGCGACTGAGGGGAACGTGTGATCATTCGACGCCGGCGCGCGAAGAAGGAGCGCGCCGAAGAGCTCGAGGCGACCGACGAGGAGCTCCTCGAGGACGACGCCGTGGCTGACGAGGACGAGGACCACGCCGCGGACGCCCACGACGCCGCCGACGACAACGAGGACGACGCCGACGAGGACGAAGAAGAGGACGAGGAGCCCGAGGACGGCCGCGTCGGACCGTGGGACGCCGCCGAGTCCTACCCCGACGTCGAACGGTTCGACCTCGGCCCGGTGCGGCTGCCAGTCGTCGAGGGGTCCGAGATCCAGGTGCGCATCGAGGACGACCAGGTGGTCGCGGCCACCGTCCTGCACGGCGAGAGCGGACTGGAGATCATGGTGCTCGCGGCGCCCAAGACCAGCGGCCTGTGGGACGACCTGCGCGGCGAGATGATCAAGGGACTCAAGGAGTCCGGCGGCAAGGTGACGCCGGTCACCGGCACGTTCGGCCGCGAGCTGATCGCCGAGGTCCCGGTCGAGGGGCCGGACGGTCGTCAGGGCACCCAGCACATGCGGTTCGTCGGCATCGACGGACCTCGGTGGTTCCTCCGCGCGGCGTTCTCCGGCCGGGCGGTCGACGAGCCGAAGCAGGCCGCCCCGCTCGAGGAGGTCCTGCGCGGCGTCGTCGTCGACCGCGGCGCGCATGCCATGGCACCGCGCGAGCTGATACCACTCGAGCTGCCGCGCGAGGCGCGGGAGGCGCTGGGCCTCGCCCACGCCGAGGACCAGCCGACCAACCGTTTCCGTGCCGTCCGGCGCACCACGAGTGGATAAACTGGAGGCATACGGGCGGTCGTCTTCCGGCCCGTAGGTCGTCCTCAGGAGTCAAACGATGTCACGCGACGGGTCAGCACGGGCCGGTCTGCTCGGCAAGGTTCGCAGGCTGTTCTCCTCGGAGGAGGAGCTCGAGGCCGAGGAGCTGCAGGAGCGCACCGAACAGCTCGGCGCCACACCCGTGAAGGAATGCGCCGACCGGAGCCGTGCCACGGTCGCGGGCACCGTCCGTACCGTCACCTTGCAGCCCAGGGCCGGCTCGCCGGCACTCGAGGCGGAGCTCTACGACGGCTCCGACACGCTGACGCTGGTGTGGCTGGGCCGGCGCAGGATCGAGGGCATCGAACCCGGCCGGCGGCTGCGCGTCCAGGGTTTGGTCTCGACGAACCCGGACGGCGCGCGGGTGATGTACAACCCGAAGTACGAGCTGATCGCCAGTGCCGCCGGCTGAGCCGGGCAGTCGCCCGGCGAGCCCGCCGGAGACCGCCGAGGCACCCGAGCAGTCCGCGCAGAACCCCATGTCGGCCGACGAGCAGCGCAAGTCGCTGCTCGCCGCGGTCGGGGGTGGGCGCGGCGCACTGGAGACCAGCCTGCCCGGGCTCGTGTTCGTGACGGTCTTCGCGTTCCGGCACGACCTGCGGCTCGGCGCCGTCCTGGCCGGCGCGCTCGGCGTGGTGCTGCTCGTGGTCCGCGTCGTCCGCAAGGAGACCACGCAGTACGCCATCAGCGGGTTCGTCGGCGTCGCCATCGCCGCGCTGTTCGCGGTGAGCACCGGCAAGGCCGCGAACTACTTCCTGCCGAGCATCCTGAAGAACCTCGGCTTCGCCCTGCTCTACCTCGTCTCCGTCGTCGTTCGCTGGCCGCTGCTCGGCGTGCTGCTCGGCCCGTTGCTCAAGGAGAACTTCGCCTGGCGCAGGCACGACGCACGCCGCCGGGCGTACGCGCAGGCGACGCTGATCTGGACCGGCATGTTCGCGATCCGGCTCGCGGTGCAGCTTCCGCTCTACCTGCTCGACAAGACCGTGGCCCTCGGCGTCGCCAACGTCGTGCTGAGCTGGCCGCTGTTCGCGGTGGTGGCCTGGGCCACGTGGGTGGTGATCCGCCGGGTGCCGCCGGTGCCCGCGGAGGGCGCGTCAGCGCAGTAGCCGGTCCAGCTGCTCCTCGACGTTCTCCGTCGTCACGAGCAGCAGCTCGTCGCCGGCCTCGAGCGGGTCGTC
>JAFMQP010000337.1 GCA_017354575.1 Acidothermales bacterium
CGTCGGCGGCCTGGTGGTCGCGGCCGGCGTCGTGGTCGACTGGCGTGAGCCGGTGGCCGCCGGCGTTCTGCTGCTGACCCCGTTCCTGGTCTGGTACGTCGCCTCCCGCGTCCGGCGCCGCCTGGTCGCGCTCGTGTTCGGCTACCTCGCGATGCTCGTCGTCGGCGCCGGCGTCGCGCTTGGGAGCGCGTTCGTGCTGGCACCGACCATCGCCGGCTTCGCCGGAGCCGTGCTCGGCCCGCTCGCCGGCGGCATCGCGTTCGCCCGCGCCAGCCGTTACGGCTACCGGTCCATGCCCACCAGGGTGCTCCGCCCGGCGAAGCGAAGGCCCGGCCCCACAGGGGACACCGACACCATGCCGTACGTGCTGCCGAAGGAAGTACGGCACATGGGCAACGGCGACTCGCTGGCCGGCTGACGCCGTACGCTCACTCCTCCGCCGCGTCCGCGGGACGCAGCGACGCGAACCCGTCCCAGCGAGCGGCCCACGCGGCGAGCACGCCGGCCGCGAGGCTGGAGTTGTGCAACTCCCCCGCCAGCACGCCGCGGACGAGGTCGGCGAGCGGCGCCCACAGCACCGGCATGCCGTACTCCTCGCCGGTGAGGTCGGTCGGACGCCCGTCCGGATGCGGCCGGACGCCGCGGGCAAGGTAGATCCGCACCCGCTCGGCCGACGCGCCGGGGCTTAGGTACAGGTCGACGAGGCTGTGCCAGGTCTGCGCGAGGTAGCCGGTCTCCTCGTGCAGCTCCCGCTTCGCGGTGTCGAGCGGCCCCTCTCCGTCGGCGTCGCGCAGCCCGGCGGGCAGCTCGAACAGGAACGTGCCGACCGGATGCCGGTACTGCCGGACGAGCAGCACCCGCTCCTCGTCGTCGAGCGCGAGGACCACGGCGGCGCCCGGGTGGGTGATGTAGTCGCGGACGGCGTGGCCGGCGGGGCCGAGGTCGACGGTGTCGCGGACGACGTCCCACACCTTGCCCTCGAAGCCGGTGCGCGTCTCGACGACGGGCTGCCGCCGCTTCTCGTCGACGAGCTCGCCGGTCCAGCTCACGGTCCCCGTGGGCAGGCTCACGCGCGCACGGCCTTCTCGATCCGGTGCAGCTCGGCGACGGCGTCCGCCTGTTCCCGCGGCCAGTCCCCGAGACCCTCCGCGTGCTTGACCGCGGCGGCGACCAGGCCGGCGAACAGCGGGTGCGGGCGCACCGGCCGCGACCGCAGCTCCGGGTGCGCCTGGGTGGCCACGAAGTACGGGTGGGTGTCGCGGTCGAGCTCGACGTACTCGACCAGCCGGCCGTCGGGCGACAGGCCGGAGACGACCAGCCCGGCCTCCTCGAGCCGCGCGCGGTAGTCGTTGTTGACCTCGTACCTGTGCCGGTGCCGTTCCTTCACGAACGGGACGCCGTACGCCTCGCGGACGATGGTGCCCTCGACCAGCTCGGCCGGGTAGAGCCCGAGCCGCATGGTGCCGCCCATGTCGCGCTCCCCCGCGACCACGTCCACCTGGTCGGCCATGGTCGAGATCACCGGGTCGGGCGTCGCCGGCTCGAACTCGGCGCTGTCCGCCTCCGGCATCCCCGCCCGGTGCCGCGCGTACTCGATGACGGCACACTGCAGCCCCAGGCACAGCCCGAGGAACGGGATGCGGTTCTCCCGCGCGTGCCGGATCGCACCGACCTTGCCCTCGACGCCGCGGATGCCGAACCCGCCGGGCACGCACACGCCGTCGACGCCGTCGAGGTGCTCCGCCGCGCCCTCCGGCGTCTCGCACTCGTCGCTCGGTACCCACCGGACGTGGACCTTGGTGCGGTTCGCGAAGCCGCCGGCGCGCAGCGCCTCGGTGACCGACAGGTACGCGTCCGGCAGGTCGATGTACTTGCCGACGAGCGCGATCGTCACCTCGCGCGCGGGGTGGTGGACGCGGTCGAGCAGCTCGTCCCACGCGGTCCAGTCGACGTCGCGGAACGGCAGGCCGAGGCGGCGCACGACGTACGCGTCGAGCCCCTCGCCGTGCAGCACCTTCGGGATGTCGTAGATGCTCGGCGCGTCCGGCGCGGCGACGACGGCGTCCTCGTCGACGTCGCACATCAGGCTGATCTTGCGCTTGACGCCGGTGGGGATGGGACGGTCGGCACGGCAGACGACGGCGTCCGGCGACACACCGACCTGACGCAGCGCGGCCACCGAGTGCTGCGTGGGCTTGGTCTTCAGCTCGCCGGACGGGCCGATGTACGGCACCAGCGAGACGTGGATGATGAGGACGTTGTCCCTGCCGACCTCGTGCCGCACCTGGCGCGCGGCCTCGAGGAACGGCAGCGACTCGATGTCGCCGACGGTGCCGCCGACCTCGGTGATGACGACGTCGACGTCGTCGGCCGCCATCCGCCTGATCCGGCCCTTGATCTCGTTGGTGATGTGCGGGATGACCTGGACGGTGTCGCCGAGGTAGTCGCCGCGGCGCTCCTTGGCGATCACGGTCGAGTAGACCTGGCCGGTGGTGACGTTCGCCCAGCCCTTGAGCTCGGTGTCGAGGAACCGCTCGTAGTGGCCGATGTCGAGGTCGGTCTCGGCGCCGTCGTCGGTGACGAAGACCTCGCCGTGCTGGAACGGGTTCATCGTACCCGGGTCGACGTTCAGGTAGGGGTCGAGCTTCTGCATGCTGACCCGCAGGCCGCGGGACTTCAGCAGCATGCCCAGGCTGGAGGCCGTCAGCCCCTTGCCGAGCGACGAGGCGACTCCTCCGGTGACGAAGATGTGCTTGGTGGAACCAGAGTGTGCCAACGCGCGCTCCCGTGCCTCACGCGGGCGATCCTGCTGCCGCCCGCCCCACGGGATTCCAGGCTAACAAGCCCGACGACGGACTGACGCCCGCCACGCCGCCGAGTCACCTGTCCTGCGGTCTCCGTGGCCGGCGTCCGGCCAGCTCACGGTAGACGGCCGCGACCTGGTCCACGGTGTCGGCAACGTCCGGCCAGCCGCGGGCCCGCGCCCGGCCACGCTCGACGAGCGTCGCGGCGAGCCCGTCCTCGTCCAGCACGCGGCCGACGGCGGCCGCGAACGCCGCCTCGTCGCCGAACGGCACCAGCAGCGCGGCGTCGCCGACCAGTTCGGGCACGCCGCCGACGGCCGTCGCCACGAGCGGCACGCCGGCACGGAGGGCCTCCTGGGCCACGAGCGACCGCGCCTCCCAGACGCTCGGCAGCACGACCGCGTCCGCGGCACGCATCAGCTCGGGCACGTCGCCTCGGTGACCGAGGAACCTGACGTCGAGGCCCTCGTCGCGGACCCGGTGCTCGAGTCGTGCCCGCAGCGGTCCGTCGCCGGCGATGGCGAGCAGCGGGCGGTCCGCGCGCTGCCTCCACCGGCCGGCCGCGCCCAGCAGCAGCGGGTAGCCCTTCTGCGGCGCCAGCCGCCCGACGGCGAGCAGCAGCGGCCGGTCACCGACGCCCAGATCGGCGCGTACCTCCGCGCGGCCGCGTACCGGCGCCCCGAGCGGCGGCGCCGCCACCGGGCCGAGCCGCACGTCCACGCCGCCCAGCTCACGCGCCCGCTCGACCAGATCGGACGACGCGCCGAGCGAGACGTCCGCCAGCCGCGCGACGGCGGCCTCCAGCGGCACGTACGCGAGCCTCCGGACGCCGTCGCCGAGGACGGCGTTGTGCCAGCTGACCAGGTACGGCGTCCGGCCGCTGCTGCGCGGTCCGAGGGCCAGCCCGGCGAGCAGGCCCGCGCGCAGGCCGTGCGCGTGGACGACGTCGGCGCCGCGCAGCAGCCGGCGCAGCCGCAGCACCGTGGTGAGGTCGCGGTCGGGACGCGGCGTGGCGCCGATCTCGACGGCGGCGAACCGCGCACCGCGGCCGGAGAACCCGAAGGCCTCGTCCGTCGCCGCGGGGCCGAAGACGGCGGGGCGCAGGCCGCGCTCGACCAGCCCGGCGACCAGCAGCCGGACGTGCTCGCCGACGCCGCCGGTGCTCGTCCCGAGCACCAGGGCCACCCGCAGCGTCATGTCCCGCCCTCCACGTCCTGCTCCGTCACCGGCGCGCCGCGGCGGCGCCGCATCCGACCGGCCAGGTCGCGCAGGTCACGGCGGTCGAGCAGCCACGCGACGCCGAGGAACACCACCGCCACCACGAGCCCGGCGAGCAACGCCTGCCCGACCGACCCGGCCACGCCCGCGGCCCCGCCGACGTCGCCCGCGAACCCGCCCGCGAGCGCGGCGAGCACGCCGG
>JAFMQP010000338.1 GCA_017354575.1 Acidothermales bacterium
GGAGTACTCGACGGTCGACCGGTAGTGCGGCGCCACGAGGTAGTAGCGCAGCTCGACCGGACGCCACCGTTTCGCGAGCTCGGTGATCAGCAGCGTGTTGCCGATGGACTTGCTCATCTTCTGCGCGCCCAGGTTGAGCAACCCGTTGTGCAGCCAGTAGCGCGCGAACCCGTCTCCCGCGCCGCGCGACTGCGCCAGCTCGTTCTCGTGGTGCGGGAAGACGATGTCGGTACCGCCGCCGTGGATGTCGAACGTCGGGCCGAGGTACGTCGTCGCCATCGCCGAGCACTCCAGGTGCCAGCCCGGACGGCCGGGCCCCCACGGCGTCGGCCAGGACGGCTCGCCCGGCCGGGATCCCTTCCACAGCGCGAAATCGAGCGGGTCGCGCTTCGGCCGGTCCGGGTCGGTCCGCTCGGTCTCGGCCATCTGGTCCGGCCGCTGGCCGGACAGCGCGCCGTACTCGGGCAGCGAGCGCACGTCGAAGTAGACGTCGCCGCCGCTCGCGTACGCGTGCCCGCGGTCGATCAGCCGCTGGATCAGCTCGATCATCTGCGTGATGTGCCCGGTGGCGAGCGGCTCGACGGTGGGCGGGCGCAGGCCGAGCAGGTCGTACGCCCGCTCCATCTCGTGGATGACCCGCTGGCCGACCTGCCACCACGGGACGCCCTCCTCGGCGCCCCGGGTGATGATCTTGTCGTCGACGTCGGTGATGTTGCGCGCGAAGACGACGTCGTAACCGGACCACTCGAGCCACCGCCACAGCACGTCGAAGATCACCTTGCTGCGGGCGTGCCCGATGTGCGGCGGCGCGTAGACCGTGTCGCCGCACAGGTACACCGTCACCCTCGGCGGGTCGAGCGGCTCGAAGCCGCGCACGCTGCGGGTTCCGGTGTCGTACACGCGAAGGCTCACGCGTGCAAGGGTAACGGCCTCACGCCGTGAGCCCCGGGCCGCTCTCGCTGTCGCCGAGCTGGCGCGCCTGCTGGTTGCGTGCCCACGACGTGCCGTACGACGTGTCCTCGCACGCGCGCGCCGCCGGGCCCAGGTCGAGCGGGCGGAAGGTGTCGACCATGACAGCCATCTCGTCGGTGGACGGCCTGCCGATCGAGCCCTCGACGCTGCCCGGCTGAGGCCCGTGCGTCACGCCGCTCGGGTGCAGCGAGATCGAGCCGACGTCGATGCCGGAGCCCCTGCGCGCCGAGTAGTCGCCGCCGACGTAGAACATCATCTCGTCGGAGTCGACGTTGGCGTGGTTGTACGGGACGCGCACCGCGGTCTCGTCGAAGTCGAGGGTGCGCGGGCAGAACGAGCAGAGCACGAAGTTCGGGCCCTCGAACGTCTGGTGCACCGGCGGCGGCGCGTGGAACCGCTTCACGACCGGCTCGAAGTCGTTGATGTTGAACGCGTACGGGTACAGGTAGCCGTCCCAGCCGACGACGTCGAACGGGTGTCCCGCGTAGGTGAGCCGGGTGAGGCCGGCGCGGTGGCGTACCAGCACCGGCGTCTCGCCCTCCTCGACGCAGAGCGGCTCGGTGGGCGCGCGGAAGTCGCGTTCGGAGTACGGCGCGTGCTCCAGCATCTGCCCGTACTGCGACAGGTACCGCTTCGGCGGGCGGACGTGGCCGCGCGACTCGAAGGTCATCACGCGCGTCCCGTCGTCGCCGGGCACGAACCGGTACGTCGTGGACGCGGGGATCACCAGGTAGTCGCCCTCGCCGACGTCCATGGCGCCGTACACGCTCTCGAACCTGGCGGAACCCGTCTGCACGTAGAGGATCTCGTCGCCGGTGGCGTTGCGGTAGAGCTCGCTTCGCCGGTCGGCCGCGACGAACGAGATGCGGATGTCCTCGTTCACGAACAGCAGCCGGCGCCCGGCGACGACGTCGCCCCCGACGGGCAGGTCCTGGGTGCGGTAACCGCGCGGCAGCAGCGGGCGGTTGGGCACGGCGGCGTCGAGCTCAGCGGACCGGTCGACGGCCTCGGACTTCACGATCGCCGTCGGCAGGTTCACGTGGTAGAGCAGCGAGCCGTCGGACGAGAAGCCCTCCTCCCCCATCAGCTCCTCGTTGTAGAGGCCGCCGTCGGGCTTGTGGAAGACCTGGTGGCGCTTGCGGGGCAGTTCGCCCACGGCACGGTAGTGCGGCATGAGTCCTCCCGTCGTCGGCGCGGCCGGATCGCGGTCGCGCTTGGCGGCAGGCTACCGTCGGCGTCATGCTGTTCGACGCGCTCATCGACGACGCGGCGGTGTTCCCGCCGGGTAACGCGGCCATGCCGGCCGCGGTGCGCGCGCACGTGCGGCACGCGGGGACGCGCTACGCCGCCGTCGTCGGGCGGTTCCTCTGCCCCGCCGCGCGGCTGCCCGAATGCGCCGCCCAGGTCAGCGGCCCCGACACGCGGCTCGGCGTCGGCGTGATCGCGGGCACCGAGCCCGCGGACGTCGAGGCGGCGCTCGACTTCGCGGCCCGGACGCCGGCGCTCGTGCCGCAGGCCGTCGAGATCGCGCTGCCCCGCGACGTCGCGAGGCCCGGGCGCGCGGCCAGGCAGCTGGCCACTGTGCTCCCGGAGCTGCCGTCGTACGTGGAGGTCGCCAGGCAGAGCGGCTGGCGGGACGCGCTCGACGTGCTCGCCGAGTACCGGCGGTACGCCAAGCTGCGCACCGGCGGGCCCACGCCGCAGCACATCCCGCCGGCGGCGGGCGTCGCCGCGTTCGTCGCCGGGTGCGTGGAGCGGTCGCTGCCGTTCAAGTGCACCGGAGGTCTGCACCGCGCCGTGCGCTGGCAGGACCCCGCACTCGGCTGGCACCACGGATTCGTCAACGTCCTCGGCGCCGTCGCCGCGGCGCTGCAGGGGGCGTCGTCCGGCGAGCTGGTCGACGTGCTGGAGCAGACGTCCGCGACGCGGGCGGTCGAGGCGCTGCCGGCGTCCGCGGCGGAGATCCGCGCCGTGCGGGAGGCGTTCCACGGCTTCGGCTCCTGCAGCATCGTCGAACCGGTCGAGGACCTGGAACGCCTCGGCCTGCTCCGATGACCTCGGCCGGGCTCGACCGCCTGGACCGCCTGGTTGATCATGTTCTCATGATCAACCAGGGCTTCACACGATCTGCAGGGCGTGGGAAGCCCTGGTTCGTCGTGGGAAGTGCGGCCGGGGGGCGCCGATGAGCTTCGACGCCACCACGCTGCCGTACGGCGTCTACTCGCTCGCGGGGGACGCGCCACGCGTCGGTGTCGCCGTAGGCGACGACGTGCTGGACGTCGCCCGCGCGCTGGGCGACGACATGTTCGCCACCGGCTCGCTGAACCCGTTCCTCGCCACCGGCCCCGCGCAGTGGCGACTGGTACGCCGCCGGCTCACCGACCTCGTCCGTGCCGGCGAGGCGGCGCCGTACCTGCGGCCGCTCGCCGACGTCACGCTGCAGCTGCCGTTCGCCGTCGGCGACTACGTCGACTTCTACGCGTCCGAGCACCACGCGTCGAACCTCGGCCGCATCCTGCGCCCGAACGAGCCGCCGCTCGTGCCGAACTGGAAGCACCTGCCGATCGGCTACCACGGCCGGTCGGGCACGGTGGTGGTGTCGGGCACGCCGGTCGTACGGCCCTGCGGGCAGCACAAGCGGCCGGACGACCAGACCCCCACCTTCGGCCCGGCGGACCGCCTCGACGTCGAGGTCGAGCTCGGCTTCGTCGTCGGGACGCCGTCGCGGCTCGGCGAGCCGGTGCCGACGTCGGCGTTCGCAGACCACGTGTTCGGCGTCGTGCTGGTGAACGACTGGAGCGCCCGCGACCTGCAGGCGTGGGAGCAGCGGCCGCTCGGGCCGTTCCTCGCGAAGTCGTTCGCGACCAGCATCTCGCCGTGGGTCGTGCCGCTGGACGCGCTCGCCGCGGCCCGCGTCCCCGGCCCGCCGCAGGATCCCGAGCCGCTGCCGTACCTCGGGCGCAGCGGCGACTGGGGGCTCGACGTCGCGTTCGAGCTGCGGCTGACCGGCGAGGTCGTGTCGCGCCCTCCGTACACCGCGATGTACTGGACGCCGGACCAGATGCTCGCCCACCTCACCGCGAACGGCGCCAGCGTGCGTACCGGCGACCTGTACGCGTCCGGCACCGTGTCCGGGGAGCGGCGGGACACCTGGGGCTCGCTCGTCGAGCTGACCCGCGGCGGCACCGAGCCGGTCACGCTGGCCGACGGGACCACGCGCACCTTCCTGCATGACGG
>JAFMQP010000339.1 GCA_017354575.1 Acidothermales bacterium
CTGCTGGCCGACGAAGCCGTCGTCGGCGGCGTTGAACGCGAACTTGAGCATCCGCCTGGCCGTCGGGCTCTTCGCGTTGATCTCGGCTGCCCACTGCAACGACACTCGCTCGAGGTCCGCGTGCGGCACGGACGCGTTGACCGCGCCCATCGCGTGGGCCTCGTCCGCGTCGTACGCGCGGCCGAGGAAGAAGATCTCCCGTGCGCGCTTCTGCCCGACCTGGCGGGCGAGGTACGCCGAACCGAAGCCGCCGTCGAAGCTCGCGACGTCGGCGTCGGTCTGCTTGAACCTGGCGTGCTCGCGGCTCGCGAGGGTGAGGTCGCAGACGACGTGCAGGCTGTGCCCGCCCCCGGCCGCCCAGCCGGGCACGACGGCGATGACGACCTTCGGCATGAACCTGATCAGCCGCTGCACCTCGAGGACGTGCAGCCTGCCCGCGCCTGCCGGGTCGACGCCGTCGGCGTAGCGGTAGCCGTCCCTCCCACGCACGCGCTGGTCGCCGCCCGAGCAGAACGCCCACCCGCCGTCGCGCGGGGACGGGCCGTTGCCGGTGAGCAGGACGCAACCGACGTCCGGCGTCATCCGGGCGTGGTCGAGCGCGCGGTAGAGCTCGTCGACCGTGTGTGGCCGGAACGCGTTGCGCACCTCGGGCCGGTCGAACGCTATGCGCACGGCGCCTTGCCCTTGCGCCCGGTGGTAGGTGATGTCGGTCAGGTCGCCGAAGCCGTCGACGGCCCGCCACGCGGTGGGATCGAAGAGCTCGGAAACGTGCGGGTCCGCGTCCATGCCCACATCGTCTCGCGTCCGTGCGTTTCGATCCGAGGCAACCCCGTCTTCTCAACAGGTGCAACCTTGTGACACCCTGACGACATGAGCAGCCGCGTCTACATCTGGTGGGACCGCGCCATCGGGTTGGTGCTGGTCGCCTCCGCTGCCTGTACGCCTACGCGGAACTGACCCTCGCCGCGAGGCGATCCCGGTCCCGTCCGCCGCTTTCTCGCGTCGCTGAGTCCGTCCTCCCGAGAGGAACAGAGTTGTCCGTTACACTCACTATTCCGACTAATAACACCTGGGCGATAGATAATGATGCCGAACTCGGCGTGCACCAGGCATTCGACCGTCCCGAGGTGCACGCCCTCCTGCGCCCGGAGCGTCTGCTGTGGAACGCCTCCGAGCTGCGTGAGCTCGTCACGACCGTCGCATCGAGGTTCGCCGGCGAGCTCGCCGAGCTCACCAAGTTCGAGCGGGAGCATCGGTGGTGGGCGAGGCTGGCGCTCACCGAGGGCGTCGAGCTGTGGCTGCTCACCTGGCTGCCCGGGCAGGGCACCGAGCCGCACGACCACGGCGGCGCGTCGGGCGCGTTCACGACGATCCGCGGGAACCTGCACGAGGACTACCGGTACCCGCGCCGGCCCGTCCGGTCCCGTTCTCGTGCGCAGGGCAGCGCCATAGGGTTCGGTGCGGGCCGTGCACACCAGCTGCGCAACGTCCAGCTCGCGCCCGCGGCGAGCGTGCACGCGTACTCGCCGCCACTGGTGCCGACGAGGGAGTACGCCAGCCTCGCCGACATCCCGGACAGCATCCCGCCGCTGCCCGCGCCCATCGTGCGCATCAAGCCCAGCGAGCCCGCGTGAGTGTGGACGAGCTGCTGGCGGAGGCCCGGGCCGAACTGGCCCGGGCCACTCCGGCAGAGGCCGATTCGCTGCGCCGCAGCGGTGCGTTGTTCGTGGACATCCGCCCGGCGGCCGATCGTGCCGCCGACGGTGGGATACCCGGCGCCGTCGTGGTGGAGCGGATCGTCCTCGAGTGGCGGCTCGACCCGCACGGCACGCACCGGATCGACGGGTTCGACGAGCACACGACCGTGGTGGTGTTCTGCAACGAGGGCTACGCCTCGAGCCTCGCGGCGCGCGAGCTGCGCCGGCTCGGACTGACGCGCGCGACCGACCTGGTCGGGGGTTTCCGTGCCTGGCGTGCCGCAGGGCTGCCGGTGTGCCCCCCCGACCACACCGGCAATCGCCTGAGCCGTACAGCACACAGTACTCTGCGCGTTCGGTGCCGCACGGCATTTGCTGGCATCCGGCGGCGCCGTGTGTAGTCCGGACGGGCCATGTGAAGTGCGGCGGCGCCATGTGAAGTGCGCGGCGCCATGTGAAGTGCGCGGCGCCATGCGAAGTCCGGACGGGCCGTGTGGACTCGGGCCATGTGAGGTCCCGGCTGGGCCATGTGACGTGGGTGAGCTAGCGCGCGGTGAGGAGCGACCGCAGGCGGGTGCGGTCCGGCTTGCCGGACGCGAGCAGAGGCAGCTCGTCCAGCACGACGACCTCGCGCGGCGCCCAGGTGCGCGGACGGGTGGCGGCGACGTGGTCGCGCAGCTCGCCCAGCGTCGGCGCACTGCCGGACACGGTGACGAACGCGACCACCCGTTCGCCCCACTCCGGGTCGGGCGCGGCGAGGCAGGCGACGCCGGTGACGTCCGGATGCGTGGCGAGCGCGCGCTCGACCGCGGCGAGCGGGACGTTGACACCGCCGGACACCGCGACGTCGTCGGCCCGGCCGAGCACCTCCAACGTGCCGTCGTCGGCGAACCGCCCGACGTCCGGGGTCACGTGCCAGCGCCGCCCCGCGTCGACGGTGAACGCGGC
Source organism: Acidothermales bacterium (assembly GCA_017354575.1). Lineage (GTDB taxonomy): Bacteria > Actinomycetota > Actinomycetes > Streptosporangiales > WHST01 > WHST01. The sequence goes on from JAFMQP010000339.1 coordinate 2,646, forward strand.
GGTGGTGAGGTCGGGGCGCAGCCGGTAACCCGCCGCGAGCACCGGCCCGGCGAGCCGGATCCGACCGTCCGCACGTACGTCCACGACGACGCCGTCGAGCGGACGCCCGTCGTAGACGCAACCCCCGCACGTCTCGCTCATGCCGTACGTGGTGAGCACGGTGAGGCCCGCACGCCGCGCGTCGTCGAGCAGCCGCGGCGGTGCGGCCGCGCCGCCGAGCAGCACCGCGTCGTACGCCGTCAGCGCGTCGCGGCCCGCCGGATCGGCGAAAGTGCGGGCGAGCTGGGTCGGCACGAGCGCGGTGTAGCGACGCGAGGCGTCGAGCCGCGCCGTCGCGGCGGCGAAGGCCCGCGCGGTGAACGTGCCCGGTTCGAGCACGACCGGCGTCGTACCGGCGACGATCGACCGCACGACGACCTGGAGCCCGGCGATGTAGTGCGTCGGGAGCGCGAGCAACCACTGGCCCGGTCCACCGATACGGTCCAGGGTCGCCACGGCCGACGCGCGCAGCGCCGCCGCCGGCAGCAGCACGCTCTTCGGCTCACCGGTCGAGCCGGACGTCGTGACGAGCGCGGCGATGCCGTCGGCTTCCACCGGCTCGGCCGGCCGTACGTGCCGCGCGTCGGCGTTCTCGGGGAGCAGCGCGAGCGGCGGCCCGGTGCCGTCGAGCGCGGCCGTGAGCGGCGGCACGAGCACGTCCGGTCCGGCGGGTCCGGCGGGGCACGCAAGGACGCGCAGGGACGGAGGGGCCACGCACCAAGTCTCCCGCACGGCGGGAGAATCGCCGAGTGACCGACCCCTCGGAGCCCGTCGTCTTCGCCATCCCGATGCGCGACCGGTTCCGCGGCACGACGGTGCGCGAGGGCGTGCTGTTGCACGGGCCGGTGGGATGGGCGGAGTTCTCCCCGTTCCTCGACTACGCCGTCGCCGAGTGCGTCCCCTGGCTGGCCGCCGCCACCGAGGCGGGCTGGGACGGCTGGCCGGACGGCGTACGCGCGGAGATACCGGTGAACTGCACCGTGCCCGCCGTCGGCCCCGAGCGCGCCGCCGCGATCGTCGACGCGAGCGCAGGTTGTCGCACCGCGAAGGTTAAGGTCGCCGAGCGCGGCCAGCCGCCCTCGGCAGACGTCGAACGCGTCGCCGCGGTGCGCGACGCCGTCGGCCGGGACGGGCACGTGCGCGTGGACGCCAACGGTGGCTGGGACGCCGACGCCGCCGTGGCGAGGATCCGCGAGCTGGACCGCGCCGCCGGCGGTCTGGAGTACGTCGAGCAGCCGTGCGCGTCGGTCGAGGACCTCGCCCGGGTACGCCGCCGCGTGGACGTGCCGATCGCCGCCGACGAGTCGATCCGCCGGGCCGAGGACCCGTACCGCGTGGCCGAGCTCGAGGCCGCGGACGTCGCGGTGCTGAAGGTACAGCCGCTCGGCGGCGTACGCGCGTGCCTGCGCATCGCCGAACGCATCGGCCTGCCCGTCGTCGTGTCGAGTGCGGTGGAGACGAGCGTCGGTCTGGCGGCGGGTGTCGCGCTCGCCGCGGCGCTACCCGAGCTGCCGTACGC
>JAFMQP010000340.1 GCA_017354575.1 Acidothermales bacterium
CGTCACGGGCCCCGATCGGTGACTGCTTCGTGCCGCATCTCTGCATGAGGCGCGACGGCGTATGCGGTCACCGCCGTGTGAGGATGTGGGGGTGACCGACGACGTGCTGGCGGACCAGGCCGGCTACTACCGCCGTCGCGCCGGTGAGTACGACGCGACCGCGTACGCCGACCTTGCCGCCGCTCGCGCCCGCATCGCCCGGCTCGTCGGGGAGATGCGGCCCACCGGGGCGGTCCTGGAGATCGCGTGTGGCACCGGCTTGTGGACCGAGGCGCTCGCGGGCGTAGCCGACACGGTGACCGCGCTCGACGTGGCGCCCGAGACGGTCGCGATCGCCCGCGATCGGGTGCCGTCGGACAACGTCGAGTTCGTGGTCGCAGACATCTTCTCGTGGACGACGCAGGAACGGTTCGACGTGGTCTTCTTCTCCGCGTGGCTGTCGCACGTGCCGATGAACCGGTTCGAGCAGTTCTGGAAACTGCTGCGGGGGCTGCTCGACGAGGACGGTCGGGTGCTGTTCGTCGACGAGCACGTCGACGAACGCGACAAGGAGGCGTACGTTCCCGGCCAGGACGAGATCGTCGAACGGCGGCTGCGGGACGGCAGCACGTTCCGCATCGTCAAGAACTTCGTCGACCCGGAGCAACTGCACCGGCGACTGCGCGGAATCGGTTGGGAGAGCCGGGTCCGGCGAGACGACGGTGACTGGGTCTGGGTCTACGGCGAAGCCCGCCCCGCCACGTAACCGCCGGCGGGATACGCGACGCCGGTGAGCTCTTCGGACAGGTCCCACAGACGCCTGGCCAGTTCTGGGTCGCTGGCGTCGGTCGAGCGGCCGCAGAGCGTGGGTACGCCACGGAGGCCGCGGAACCGGCTCGGTCCCGCGTAACTGCCGCCCGGCAGCTCTGCGGTCGCGACGAACAGCGTCGGCAACGCACCCGCGCTGTTGTCCTGTGCCACCAGACGATTGCCGGCGGAGTGGAACGCGTTGAGTACGCGGTTTCCCGTCCTGCCCTGCAGGTTCGTCGCCGCGTAACCGGGATGCGCGGCCAACGAGCGCACCTGCGAACCCGACGCCGTGAGCCGTCGCTGCAGCTCCAGCGTGAACAGCAGATTCGCCAGCTTCGACTGCGAGTACGCGACATTCGTGTTGTACCGACCGGTGAGGTTCGGGTCGTCGAAGTGGATACGGCCGGAACGGTGCAGGTTCGACGACACGGTCACCACGCGGTCGGTGATGTGCGGCAGCAGCAGGTTCGTGAGGGCGAAGTGCCCGAGATGGTTCGTGCCGAACTGCAGCTCGAAGCCGTCCTTGGTGCGCGCCTCGGGTATCGCCATCACGCCCGCGTTGTTCACGAGCAGGTCGAGCTCGCCCTGCCAACGGTCGGCGAACTCGCGGACCGAGCCCAGGTCGGCGAGGTCGAGCCGGCGTACCTCCGTGCTGCCGTCGACGGTCGCCGCCGCCGCCTCGCCCCGAGCGACGTCGCGCACCGCGAGGACGACGTGTGCACCCGCACGCGCGAGCGCCTGCGTGGTGGCGATGCCGAGGCCGCTGTTGGCGCCCGTCACGACCGCCGTCTTGCCGTGCAGGTCGGGGATCATCGTCGTGTTCCACTCCATGACGCCAAATGTAGTCAGCGCCCACAAAGGTGTCAACGACAACATCGGCGTATGCTGGTCGCATGCCAGAAGGCCGCTATCATCACGGTTCGCTGCGGACCGCTCTGCTGAGTCGGGCCGAGGAGGTGCTGCGCGAGGACGGCGTCGGTGCGTTGTCGCTCCGTCGGCTCGCCCGCGACATGGGCGTCAGCCACGCCGCGCCCGGCCGGCACTTCGCCGACAAGCGGGCCCTGCTCGACGCTCTCGCCGTCGCCGGGTTCGAGCGGCTGACCACGGCGCTGGAACGGGCCGGCCGGCGCGGCCGGAGCTTCCGCGGCCGAGTCAGGGCGATGGCGGCGGCGTACGTGGAGTTCGCCACGACCGAGGCCGACCTGCTGGACCTGATGTTCGCGGGCAAGCACTCGCCGGACGCGTCCGCCGAGCTGCTCGCCGCCGGGGAGCGGATGGGCGATGCCGCGCTCGGCATCGTCAGGGACGGTCAGCACTCCGGCGACGTGCGACAGGGCGACCCGGAACGGATCGGGCTGGTCCTCCTCGCCGCGGTGCACGGCGTCGCCGGCATGCTCACCTCGGGCATGGTGCCCGCCGGCGTGCGCGACCGCATGCTGACCGATGTCGTCGACACCGTCGTCCGCGGGGTCGCGCCGAGGGCGTGAGGACGCGCCTCACGAGGAGAAGGTGATCACCAGCAGCGCCACGTTGAGCGCGACGATCGCGGTCGCCACCACCGCCGCGACGACCGTCGTCGCCCGCGCGTTCGCGTGGTCGCCGGCGACGGAACGGCGGGACGTGTACGCCACCAGCGGCACCAGGGCGAACGGAATCCCGAGCGACAGCACCACCTGCGAGACGACGAGTGCGCGGGTGGGGTCGACGCCCATGGCGAGGACTCCCAGGGCGGGCAGCGCGGTGACCACGCGACGCAGCAGCAGCGGGACCCGCTTGCGCAGCAGGCCCTGCATGACGACGGCGCCCGCGTAACAGCCGACGGACGTCGACGCGAAGCCGGACGCCAGCAGGCCGACGGCGAACAGCACGGCGATGACCTTGCCGAGGTTGCGCGCGATCTCCGCGTACGCCCCGGTGATCGTCGTCGTGTCGGCCCCGCCGTGCAGGGCGCTCGCCGCCAGCAGCAGCATGCTGACGTTGACCAGGCCGGCGAGTGCCATCGCGATACCGATGTCGAGCCGGGTGGTCGAGAGCACCCCGGCGCGCTCCGCCGGCGGCACATCGCCGTGGCGGTCCCTGGCGAGCGCCGAGTGCAGGTAGACGACGTGCGGCATCACGGTCGCACCGAGCATGCCGGCCGCGATCAGCACACTGCCCGAGCCGGCGAAGCCGGGCACGAGGCCGCCGGCTATGCCGCCCACCGACGGCGGTTCGACGAACAGGCCCGCGACGAACCCGCACGCGATCACGAGCAGCAGCCCGGTGACGACCCGTTCGAACGTGTGCTGCCCGTGCTGGTCGCGTACGGCGAGCAGCACGATCGAGACCGCCGCCGTGATCACGCCGCCGACGAGCAGCGGCAGGTGGAACAACAGCCCGAGAGCGATCGCACCACCCACGACCTCGGCGAGGTCGGTCGCGATCGCGACGAGCTCGGCCTGCAGCCAGAACGGCAGCCGTGCCACCGTCGGCAGCCGCTCCCCCAGCAGCTCGGGCAGCGACCGCCCGGTGACGACGCCCAGCTTCGCGGACAGGTACTGCACCAGCGCCGCCATCGCGCTGGACGCGACGACCACCCAGACGAGCAGGTAGCCGTAGCTCGCACCGCCGGTGAGGTTCGTCGCGACGTTGCCCGGGTCGACGTACGCGACCGCGGCGACGAACGCCGGGCCGAGCAGTGCCGTGCGAGCGAGGACGCGCGCACCGGCGATACGCAACGTCTCGCTCGTCACGGACACCGCTCCCGTCTACTGGTCCCAGCGCAGGCCGCCGCCCGTCTGGTACTCGATGACCCTGGTCTCGAAGAAGTTCTTCTCCTTGTGCAGGTCCATCATCTCCGACATCCACGGGAACGGGTTGGCGACTTCGGCGAACACGGGCGCCAAGCCGAGTTGCGTGCACCTGCGGTTGGTGACGACGTGCATGTACTGCTCACAGAGCTCTGCATTGAGCCCGAAAAGCCCGTGCGGCATGGTGTCCCGACCATATGCCACCTCGAGCTCGCACGCTTGCGCAAGCATGCGACGTACCTCCCACTGGAACGCCTCCGACCACAGGTGCGGGTTCTCCAGCTTGATCTGGTTGATCGCGTCGACGCCGAAGTTCAGGTGCACCGACTCGTCGCGGAGGATGTACTGGTACTGCTCGGCGATGCCGACCATCTTGTTGCGGCGGCCGAGCGACAGCACCTGCGCGAAGCCGGTGTAGAACCACATGCCCTCGAAGACGACGTAGAACGCCACCAGGTCACGCAGGAATGCCTGGTCGCGTTCCGGAGTGCCGGTGGTGAACTCAGGGTCCTCGAGGTGCTTGGTGTAGTCGAGCGCCCAGGCCGCCTTGTCGGTGATGGACGGCACCTCGCGGTACATGTTGAACAGCTCGCCCTCGTCCAGGCCGAGGCTCTCGCTGATGT
>JAFMQP010000341.1 GCA_017354575.1 Acidothermales bacterium
CCAACGTCAGGGCGACGATGCCGACAATGAGTGCCCGTTCCAGCGGGCGACGGTAGGGCCGCATGTCACTCAACCTCTCTGTTGCAGTGCCGCTCGAACCCTTCAGTTCTTACCGAGCTCATCGAGCCTGTCGGTCTCCCCCGGTGCGATCTTGTGGCCGATGCCGTCGAGCACGTCCTTGCAACTGAGCACGATCGTCGGTTCGAGTGCCGTAACCCGGTGCAGGACGTTCGGCGGTGCGTGGAAGCCGTCGCCGGGCCCGATCTCGCCGCCCTCGCCCTCGTCCGGGAAGTCCACACGCAAGCGTCCCGAGATCACGTACATGACCTGTTCCTGCGGGTGCGCGTGCTCGACGGCGCCCTCCCCAGGCTCGAACCGGAGGCGGCCGACCTCGATGCGCTGGCCGGTCACCAGCTCACCGAACGCTGTCGAGTACTTCGGCGTCACGTACTCCTTCTGCAGATCCTCCATGTAGATCAACGGCATGTGCGACAGCTCCTTTGCGCCGGCGCGCTCAGTCGAGTCGGCCGGTCTCGCTGTAGCCGGTTGGATCCACGACGTTCTTGAAGCTGATCAGGAGGGTGTCCTCGAGTGCTTCCACGCGATGCGGGACATTGGACGGGTGGAAGCTGGCCTCGTCGGCGACGACGTCGTACGGCTCGTCGTCCCCGAGCCAGACCCTCAGCTTGCCTCTGACGACGTAGAACGTCTGTTCCTCGGGATGGTGGTGTGTCCTCGCTCCCTTTCCGGAAGCGAAGAACACCCGGGTGACCTCCTGCTTGTCACTGCGCAGAACCGGCCCGCGAGCATCTGAGTAGCGGCCCGCGACGATGTTGTCCTGGTCATCGGTGAACCTCACGCGGCCCATGCGCACTGTCCCTTCGCGTGCAGGGAGGTCGATGGCAAGTATCGATCATGCATCCTACATTATGCTGAGTCAACCTAACCAGACGTGACAGGACTCGTCGCGGTCGTCGGTATGCCGAACAGCCGGCGTGCGTTACCGCCGGCCACGGCCTCGCGAGCATCCGCCGTCAGCTCTATTCCTCGGAGCTGCTCGTCGAACGCGCCCGCCGCCATGTCGAACGGGAAGTCGGTACCGAACACGACATGGCTCGGGCCCACGAGATCAAGGAGGAAACGCAACGGCGTCGGGGCGTGCGTGACGGTGTCACACCAGAACCGGTCGAGATATGCGGACGGCGGGCGACGACAGCCCACGCACTCGGGGCGGACGTCGTGACCGTGGTCGAGGCGCCCGATCTGGTACGGCAGGTAGCCACCGCCGTGCATCAGCACCACCCGCAGATCGGGAAGCTCATCGAGCACTCCACTGAAGATCAGCCGGGCGGCGGACACCGTGGACTGGAGCGGGTTGCCGATCAGGTTGGTGAGATAGAAGTCGGACAGCCCCGGCTGAGCACCGACGTAGTACGGATGGAAGACCAGCGGTACGCCGAGCGTCGACGCCGTCGCGAGCACCGGACGGACGCCCGCGTCGTCGAGTGGACGGCCCTCGACCGCCGGCCCGATCTCCGCGCCGGGCATGCCGAGGTCCTCGACGGCCCTGCGCAGTTCGGTGACGGCCGCATCGGTGTCCTGCATGGGCAGTGTCGCGATCCCGACGAGACGGCCACCGGACTCGGCTGTCAGTGACGCCAGGGCGTCGTTCGCCCGGCGGGCGAACTCGGCCGTCTCGTCCGGCGCTGCCCAGTACATGAACAGGGTCGGCGCGATCGAGATCACGGAGATGTCGGTCCCGGCCTTGTCCATCGCGGCAAGTCGCTTCTCGACGTCGAAGAAGACGGGGTCGAGCGGGTAGTGGTAGCCCTGACGGTGCACGAGTTCCTCGTGACCATCGACCGTCTCGACGCGCAGACCGTCGAATCCGGCGCCGCGTCGCGCGTCCGAGATCACCGTGGGAGGTATGAAGTGGTTGTGAACGTCGACGGTCAGCACAGGTGCTTCCTCCCGCAGGTCGGCTCGGCCAGATACTTTGTATGTTGCATCCTGCGGGGTGGCCGACGTGCCGTCAACCGTCGAGCGCGAGCGCTCCACGCCCCATGACCTCGCCGGCCGCCAGCCTGTCGTGCAGCGCCGTGATGCCGTCGAGTCCGACCTGTGCGCCGATGACCGCACGGACGTCGCCGCGTGCCACCAGGTCGGCCGCGCGCATGAACTCGGCCTTTCCGCAGTAGCGGGAACCGGCGATCGTCTGGTGGCGCGTGACGAGCTGACGCGGAGACACGGCGACGTCCACGTCCTTGAACGTGGTCAATACCACCAGGCGGCCACCGACACCGAGCGCGTCCAACGACCAGCGGAGACTCTTCGCCGAACCGAGGAAGTCGACCACGACGTCCGCGCCGCTCCATGCGACCGGAAGCCTGACGCTGCTGAAGTCACTCGAGTCCGCTACGTCGACGCCGAGTTCGTCGGCGAGGAAGTCCAGCTTCCGCCTGTCCACGTCCAGACCGAGCACCGTGGCACCGTGCAGCGCCGCCACCTGCGCCATGTGCGCGCCGACGCCACCGGCCGCGCCGACGACGACGACCCGGTCTCCGGCACGGATGTTCGCCACGCCCGCGACGTGGACCGGCGTGGCGACCGCGTCCGGCACGACCGTCGCGGTTACCGGGTCGAGCCCTTCCGGCAGTGGGAGCGCCGACTGCGCGGGAAGCGTCACGAGTTCGGCGTAACCGCCGTCCCGGTCCACGCCGAGGTAGCCAGCGAAGTTCTCGCAGCACGACTGCATGCCCGCATAGCAAGCTCGACATTCGCCGCAGGTGAGGTAGAAGTACGCGGCGACGAGCTCGCCTTCCCTGCCGGAATCCACTCCGGAACCGCACGCTCGTATGGTTCCGACGAGCTCGTGCCCGGGAATCCTGGGAAGCTTGTCCGGCTCGCTGCCGAGATTGCCGCTGATGCAGTTCAGTACGGTCCTACCGACGCCACAGGCACGGACCTCGACGAGGACCTCGCCGGGTGCGGGAGTCGGATCGGCTACGTCCTCGAGTCGTAACGGCCCACCCCACTCATGAAAGCGAAGCGCCTTCATCACGTCTCCGTTCCGTTTTCGCTCTTCTGGTGGAGAACTCCGCGCTGTACCGTCATTGACGACCGCGGCAGCGGTATCACGGTAGCCGAGGACGACGCGGAGGGCACATGTCTGCGCTGACCCATGCCGACCGGACGATCCCCATGTTCGGCCTGGACGACGAACTGCGTGAGCTCCGGGAGGAGGTCCGTACGTTCGCGACGGACACGCTCCGCCCTCGGGCCGCCGAGCTCGAATGGCGCAGCGATCCGGCCGAGCGCGTGGCATGGGACCTCGTGGAGGAGGCGTCCCGGCGGGGATGGCGGACCTACGGACTCGCGCCGGAGGACGGCGGCGCGGGCGGGAGCGCGCTCGCGCTCAGCGTGCTCGTCGAGGAGCTCTCGTACGGCGACATGGGTTTCGCGGTGCTCATCGACCAGTGCCTCAAAGCGCAACGCATCCTCGCGAGCGTTGCCAGGGGATCCGCGCGCCGCCTCTTCCTCGACCGGTTCGTCGGCGACCCTCGTTGCGTGCTGGCGCTGTGCTTCACCGAGCCCGAGACAGCGTCTGACTATATCATCGACGGTGCGGATTACCGCTTCCGGACGGAGGCGGTGCGCCGAGCGGACGGCTGCTGGGTACTCAACGGCTACAAGCGCTACATCTCCAACGGCGCGGACGCCGGCCTCTACTGCGTGTTCGCGTGTACCGACCCCAGCCAACCCGCGGCCAGGGGGACGAGCGTCTTCCTCGTGGCGAAGGACGACCCGGGACTGGAGATCGTCAAGGTCCACGAGAAGATGTCCCAACGCGGCAACAACAACGCCGCGCTGCGGTTCACCGACCTGGTCCTCGCTCCGGACCGGCTGCTCGGCGAGGCCCACACCGGCTACGCCGGCTCGCGTGAGATCCTCAAGGAGAGCGCCATCACCGCGGGCGCCACCACGCTCGGCACCGCGCAGGCGGCGTACGACCTCGCGCTCGACCACGCCCGCGCCCGCGTCCAGGGCGGTCGTCCGCTCATCGAGCACGCGAACATCCAATGCCGGTTCGCGGAGATGTACGCGGAGTTGCAGGCCGTGCGCAGTCTCGTCTGGCGTGCCGCGTGGGCCGTCGAGAACGACCCCGACTACGACATCCAGATGAGCTCCGCG
>JAFMQP010000081.1 GCA_017354575.1 Acidothermales bacterium
GCCACGTGGCGGTTGCGGGGACTGTGCCGGCCGCTGCCGCTGCCGTGCGCGAACACGACGACGCCCGCGGCCTCGTACGGGACGACGAGACGTCCCTCCAGCAAGACCGCGCCGAGGTCGAGACGTACGTCCTCTGCTAGGAGCATCACCGGTGCGGCTACCCGGCACGACCCGCTCCTCACCTCCGCGGGCCGGAATCTTCATGATCATGAAGGGGCGGGCGGACCGGGCGGTAGCGTGGCCGGATGCGCGTCGTCATCGCCGGTGGTCACGGCCGGATCGCCCTGCTGCTCGAGCAGTGCCTCGCCGGAGGCGGCGACGAGGCGGTCGGCATCGTCCGCAACCCGGCGCACGCCGCCGACCTCGCGGCCGCCGGTGCCACCGCCGTGGTCGCCGACCTGGAGACGTCCCGGCTCGACGAGGTGGCGGAGACGGTCGCGGGCGCCGATGCCGTCGTCTTCGCCGCGGGCGCGGGCCCGGGCAGCGGCGCGTCGCGGAAGCTGACGGTCGACCGGGACGCCGCGATCCTGCTGGCCGACGCCGCGGCCGCGGTGGGCGTCCGCCGCTACCTGATGGTGTCGGCGATGCGTGCCGACGAGGCCGACCCGGACTCCGACGACGTCTTCCAGATCTACCTGCGCGCGAAGGCCGCCGCGGACGCCGACCTGCGCGGCCGCGACCTCGACTGGACCATCGTGCGTCCCGGCCGGCTCACGGACGACCCGGGCACCGGGCGGGTGCGCCTCGCCGACCACGTCCCGTACGGCGAGGTCCCCCGCGCCGACGTCGCGGCCGTCCTCGCCGGTGCGCTCACCCAGCCGGCGACGATCCGCCGGCAGTTCGACGTGGTGAGCGGCGACACGCCCGTCGAGAGCGCCCTACGGCTGTGAGCCCGGGCGGCGAGGTCACGCTCGCGGACCTGGAGCGCGACCCGTACCCGGTGCTCGCGAGGCTCCGGGCAGAGGAGCCCGTGGCGTGGGTGCCGGCGCTCGGCGTTTGGCTCGTCACCCGGCACGACCTGGCGTTCCGGGTGCTCCGCGACGCGCGGACGTTCACGGTGGACGACCCGCGGTTCTCGACCGCCCGGGTGGTCGGGCCGAGCATGCTGTCCCTCGACGGGCCGGAGCACGCGCGGCACCGCAGGCCGTTCGCGGCGGCGTTCCGGCCGGCCGAGGTGGCGCAGCGGTTCGCCGGCTTCGTCGAGGCGGAGGCGGACCGTCTCGTCACCGGGCTGCCGCCGGCCGAGAGTGCGGAGCTGCGCCGCGGCCTCGCGGGCCCGCTGTCCGTCGCGGTCGTCGCCGAGGTGCTCGGCCTCGACGACACGGACGCGGCCACCGTGCTCACCTGGTACGACGCGATCGTCGGCGCCGTCGCCGACCTCACCGCCGGGCGCGATCCCGGTCCCGCGGGCGCGGCGGCGGCAGCCGGCCTTCGTTCCCACGTGGAGGCGACGCTCGCGGGCCGGCGGTCCGCGTCGCTGCTGGTCGACGCGGCGAGCGGGGACGGCGGGCTGCGTACGCCGGAGGTGGTGTCGAACGCCGCGGTGCTCATGTTCGGCGGCATCGAGACGACCGAGGGGATGATCGCGAACGCCGCCGTGCACCTGCTCACCGCGCCCGACCGGCTCGCGCTCGTGCGGTCCGACCCCGGCCTGCTGCCCGCGGCGGTCGAGGAGTCGCTGCGCCTCGAGCCCGCGGCCGCGATGGTCGACCGCTACGCGACGCGCGACGTGGATCTCGGCGGCGCGGCGATCCGTCGCGGTGACCCGGTGACCGTCTCGATCACCGCGGCGAACCGGGACCCCGCCGTCTTCCCCGAGCCGGACGCCTTCCGCCCCGGCAGGGACAACGTCAGGCGGCACCTGGCGTTCGCGCACGGCCCGCACTTCTGCCTCGGCATGGACCTCGCGCGGCTGGAGACGGTCGTCGCGCTGCGCACCCTGCTCACCCGCCTGCCCGGCCTGCGACTGGCGAGCGACTCACCGCGGGACGCCGTCGGCCTGGTCTTCCGCAAGCCGCCGGCCGTCCGCGTCCGCTGGGGCTGAATCCTCCGCGCGCCCGACCGCGTCACACGACGCATGACCGAGGACGGACCGGACGAGAACGAGCTCGCCGTCGAGCAGCTGGTCGAGCTGTACACGCGGCAGAACGCACTGCGCAAGGAGTTCACCGACGCCCAGCTCGCCGCGCTCGACGCGTTGTGGCGTGCCGAGCGGGCCGGCCAGGTCTCCGGCGAGGCCGTGCGGGAGATCGAGGAGCTGATCCGTGCCGGTCACGTGCACAGGGCACGGAGACGCCTCTCGCAGCTCCGGTGCGACGACTCGAGGGACTCGTCCTAGGACCGCTACGTCCTCGACCCGGTCGGGCGGTGCCCCTTCTTGAGTTCCTCCGCCAGCTCCTCCAGGGCCGGCAACGCCGCCAGCAGGCGTTCCGCGGACGCGGCGGGCAGCCGGTCGAGACACTCGGCGACCGCGTTCGTCCGCTGCGACCTGATCCGGGTCTGCAGCCGTTTCCCCTTCTGCGTGACCTCCACCCGCACCGCGCGGAGGTCGGCGGGGTCCTGGTGCCGCCGGATCAGCTCCAGCTCGGTCAGCTTGCCGACGACGCGCGACAGCATCGTCGGGTTCAGCCCCTCGAGGTCGGCGAGCTCGGTCAGCCCGAGCGGGCCGCGCACGGCGATCAGGCCGAGCACGGAGGACTGCGTCGGCGTGAGCCCCTCCGCCGTGGCCGACGCGTTCAGCTCCCTGGCGATCCTGGCGATCACGCCGCGGAGGCGAGCGATCGTCTCCGTCTCAACCATCCCGCCTCCTTAGTTGCCTGCCGGCAAGCAATGTATCGTGGAGCGTGTGCGTCAGCGTGAAGAGACCGTAGGACCGGATCCGACACCGTCGCACACCCCACCGGCCACGCACGCCGCGGCCCCGCGGACGTCCCCCGACGAGCCACTCCCCCGGCGCGGGATCGTGTTCGCGATCGCGTCGGTCGCGCTGTTCATGGCCGCGCTCGACCAGACCATTGTCGCGACGGCGCTGCCGGCCATCCAGCACGATCTGGGCACCGAGATCAACTGGAGCGGCTGGACCATCACGATCTACTCTCTCGGGCAGATCGTCGTGATGCCGTTGGCCGGCCGGATCAGCGACCAGTACGGCCGGAAGAAGGTCTTCCTCGTCGCCGCCGCGATCTTCACGATCGCCTCGCTGTGCTGCAGCATGGCGACCAACGTCTGGCTGCTCGTGGGGTTCCGGGCGCTTCAGGCCGTCGGCGGCGGCGCGTTCATGCCGTCGGCCACCGGCATCGTCTCCGACATCTTCGGCCGCGGCAGGGACCGCGCGATCGGCATGCTCACCAGCGTCTTCCCGATCGGCGGCATCACCGGGCCGGTGGTCGGCGGCGTCATCGTCACGTACTGGTCGTGGCGGGAGATCTTCCTCGTCAACGTGCCCGCGGGGGTGCTGCTGATCGTGCTCGGGATGCGGCTGATCCCCACCAGCAGGCGCAGGCCCGCGTCCCGGCCGGACGTGCCCGGCATCGTCCTGCTCGCCGTGTTCATCCTCACGGCGATGTTCGGCATCGCCCGGCTCGGCAACGGCACGGTGAGCCTGCTCGACCCCGCCGTCCTCGTCGCCGAGGCGGTCGCCGTCGTGATGGCCGTGCTGTTCGCCCGGCACACCAAGCGCGCGGCGACGCCGTTCATCCCGATCCGGCTGTTGCGGGGCAAGGGCTTCGGCGTCATGAACGGCATCAACCTGCTGTACGGCGGTGCCGCGCTCGGGTTCGGCGCGCTTGTGCCCGTCTACGCGCACGACCGATTCCAGCTGTCCACGCTCGAGGCGGGCACGCTGCTCACGGCACGCGCGGTCGGCACCATCTGCGTGACCGGCCTGGCCGTGCTTGCACTACGCCGCATCGGCGTGCGGCTGCCGATGGTCGTGGGGTTCTCGATCATCGCGGTCGGCCTGGTGGCGATGGCGCTCTACCCGCACTGGGTGTCGCCGTACGTCTGGCTGTCGATCACGACCGGCGTCACGGGCGTCGGGATGGGCCTGTCGGTGCCGGCGTCGAACAACGCGACGCTGCAGCTCGCGCCGGAGCAGGTCGCCGCGATCACCGGGCTGCGGGGCATGTTCCGCCAGTCCGGCGCGATCATCGGTGTGTCGGTCACGACGGCCATCCTCGCGCGCAGCCACGATCCCGGGCTGACCCAGGCACACGTGTTCATAGCCTTCGCCGTCGTCCTCGCCTGCGTGCTGCCGCTCGTCAGGCTGGTGCCCGACCACCGCGGCACGTGGTGAGGGCCCGCGATCACGCGGCCGGCGCGCCCGCCCGCCCGAACCCGACCGGGTGCGAGTTCTCCCGCGAGCCGACGCGGTAGCGGTCCACGACGTCGACCACTCCGGTGACGTGCCGGGCGAGGTGGATCGCCAGCGGGATCGTGCTCGCCGCGGACACCTCACCGAGCAGGGTCACCGTGCCGTTCTCGACCTGCACCCGGGTGACGGCACGCAGGGTCGGCAGGAACCGCGCGAGCACGTCGAGGACGTCCGCGCGAACCTCCTCGTCCGACCGGTGCACGACCTTGAGCAGGTCGCCCGCCGTGACGATCCCGCGCAGTGTGTTCTCGGCGTCCACGACCGGCACCCGGCTGACCTTGTGCTCCGTCATCAGGCGGCCCGCCCCGACCACCGTCGTCTCCGGCGTCACCGTCACCGCGGGCGTCGTCATCAACGCACCGACCGTGCGCCTGGAGACGTCGAAGCGCAGCCGCTTGTGGCGTCCCGGAACGTGCCGCGCGGGACCGCCCCGCAGCAGGTCGGAGCGCGCGGCGAAACCGACGACGTGGTCGTAGGCGTCGACCACCGGCACGGCGCGCAGTCGCAGCGCACCGAGCAGCTCGACGAGATCAGGGGCGCGGGTGTCCACCAACGCGACGACCACGTCGGCGGTCATCGCGTCCCGGACCAGAGGATGTCCGAACATTCGACCGTCCATGCATGAGCAGGCCCTCCGCACGATACGAGACGGGCGACGGCCCCGGCGCGCCCGGGCGGACGATGGGCGACCGACGGCACAAGCGGTAACCGCGCCGCGTGCGCGGAGTCACGATGGAGGCAGAGACGAAGGCGGGCACACCCGGTCCCGGGGTGTGGGTCATTGAACGGGTGTGCCCGGTCTACTGGATGACGAGCCGGACGCCGCCGGGTGACGGCACCGGCGCGAACTGGGGACCTTGGTCCCGAGTGTCAGCGGGCGGCGCCGAGGCGGGCGGCGCGCTTCCTGAGGTGCCGCTGCTCGGGCAGGCTGGTGGTGCGGCGCGCGGCGTCCAGGTATGCCGCGTGAGCCGCCGCCACGTCCCCGGACAGCTCGAGGAGGTGGGCGCGGACGGCGAGCAGCCGGTGATCGCCCGCGACCCTGCGGTCCACGTCCAGCCCGGCGAGCAGGTCCAGGCCCGCCCGTGGTCCCTTCGTCATCGCGACCGCGACGCCGCGGTTCACCGTCACCATCGGGTTGGGCGCGATCCGCGCCAGGATGCCGTAGAGGATCCGGATCTGCTCCCAGTCGGTCTCCTCGCGTTCCGCGCTCGCCGCGGCGGCGCGGTCGTTCTTCACGCGGGTGCTCGACGGTCTCGGCGCCCAGCTCGACCGGCAGACGGCGGAGGCGTTCGCGCCCGAGCTGCGGGCGTCGATGACGGTGGGCGTCCCGCGGCGCGGTGAAGCTCAGGACTCCGGCTGGAGCACGAAGTCGTACGCGGCGACGAGGAACGGCCGGTCCATGACGCCGCCGTCCGGGCTTGGCCCGGGCTCGTGCCGGACGAACGGGACGACCAGCGTGTCCCTGACGCCGAAGACGACGTCGGAGTCGAGGTACTCGGTGCCCTCGGGGAACAGGTGCGTGACCAGCTTCGCGTACCCGGGCTCGTCGAGCAGGAAGTGCACGTGCGCCGGCCGGTACTCGCTGATGTCGGTCTGCCCGATCAGCTCGCCGACGGGTCCGTCCATGGGGATGGTGTACCCGAGCGGCGCGATCGTCCGCACGCAGTAGCTGCCGTCGTCGCGGGCCTGGTACTTGGCGCGCAACCGGGCCTCGTCGACGTCGGGGATCTGCGCCTCGTAGACGCCGTCGGCGTCGGCCTGCCACACGTCCAGGACCGCGCCGGGCACGGCCTTGCCCTCGACGTCGGTGACGGTTCCGGTGACGAACAGCGGTGTGCCGGGCAGGCCGTCGGACATGTCGTGGCCGGACTCCGCCGGCGGCGACCCGTCGATGTGGAACGGGCCGAGCACCGTCGCCGGCGTTGCCCGCTCGTCGAAGCGGTTGTTGAGCTGTACCACCAGCATGCTCAGGCCGAGCACGTCGGAGGCGAGGATGAACTCCTGCCGCTTCTCGTCACAGGTCTGGCCGGTGCGGGTCAGCCAGTCGACCGCGGCGGCCCACTCGTCCTCGGTGAGGTTCACCTCGCGCGCGAACTCGTGCAGGTGCCGCACGAGCGCACCCAACAGCTCAGCAGTGCGCGGCGAGTGCGCCGTACCCCACCGCCCCACCGCCAGCTCGGTGATGTTGTCCTCGGTGACGAACGCCATGACGGTCTCCTAGGCCAAGCCGGGCTTCCAGCGTATCCCCGAGGAGAGTGCGCAAGCAGCAAAGACCGGCGGCGTGAGGACCTTCGGGGTCTGGGGCTCGGCCACAAGAAACAATGACGGCCGACAGGTCCGCGCTCTCGGCGGACAGATGTGCCCAGAGGCGTGTGGAGCTAACGAGACTCGAACCCGTGACCGCCCGCTGCTGTGTGTCCGTGGTCGTCCTGGCACGATGCGTGGTCGACCGGACAGCGACTCGGGAGCCTACCGGCAGGCAGGCACTGGACGAAGCGATGCACGCGGCACAGACGGTGCGGGCGAAGCTGGACGAGTACGTGGCCGCCGTGGAGCAGGCCAACGGCGGGGGTTGACTGCCGCGGCAGCCCGGCGGGTCCCCGAGTAGCGCCACGGCGTCGGCGGCGATGCCGCGTGCAACGCTGTCGAACGCCGAGCATGCAATCATCGATGAGCGCAAGTTCACGGGCTACTCGATGGACCCGGCGAACCCGCAGAACAACGGGAAGTGGAAAGCGTGGGGCAGGTCGGCTACGACGTACACGAGCGGCGCCGGGAGGCAGCCGACGATGTACGGCGGCAGCTCCGGGCTGCCTTGCCGACGCCGAGCCGTACCGACGGCAGGACACCTCCCACGGCCTGCGCTGTAGGACCGACACGGTGCTCACCGGGCCGAACGGGGGTACCGGCACATTGGTCTGCGTCTGGCAGTACGACACCGGTACAGATCGGCCGGGAAACCATGACGTTCAAGGAAGGCGATGAGGTCCGCCTGCGCGTCAACGTGACCCGCGACGGCGGCGTCGGTGTCGTCCCGGCCGGCACGGTTGGCGTTGTTGTCGATGACGTGCATGCGCCGGGCCAGTACGCGGTTGACGTCGAAGTCGACGGCGAGCCGGACAACGTCGCGGTCGGCGGTGAGCAGATCGAGCTTGTGGCCGCGACCGCCTGAGGCTGGCAGCGTACCCCGCGTGGCCCGACCGCAGCGACGCGGGTAGCCGGCTCGCGGACGTGCTCGGCATCCCGGCGCAAGGGCCCCGTTTCGGGTGCCGGCTCTCTGCGTCCGGGTCTGACCTGCGGTGACGTTGGTGGAGCTAACGGGACTCGAACCCGTGACCTTCTGCATGCCATGCAGACGCGCTACCAGCTGCGCCATAGCCCCAGTGGGAGAACTGCCAGTCTAGCGGACGGGAATCGCGGCCTGCGGTGGGTGCCCGGCGGTAGGGTCGGGATGCCCGCTTCGAGGGAGCCGCCGGATGGACATGCAGGAGCTCGGTCGTCACTCCGAGGCGCTCGGCTTCGTGCCTCAGGAGTCGGTGCGGTGGCTGGAGCCCGGGCAGCTGCTGCAGACCGCCGTCAAGGTCGTCCTCTCACAGGTGTTCGCCGACTACGACGACAAGCGCGAGATCCAGGCGGCGCTGCCGATGGACGAGATGCGGGCGCCGTCGCGCGACCCGGACGCGGACGAGATGTGGCTCGACTTCGTCGCAGACCTCGGGGACGGGTTCGACCCGACGTACACGATCGCCTGGCTGCTCGGCCGGCCGCGGCTGGACGTCGACGGCGCGCCCGGCCTGCCGCGCGGCTCGCTGCTCGTGATGGGCGGCGACGAGGTGTACCCCACGCCGTCGGCGCGGGCGTACGAGGACCGGCTGAAAGGGCCGTACGCCGCCGCGCTGCGCACGGCCGACGACGACCCGCTCCTGGTCGCGCTGCCCGGCAACCACGACTGGTACGACGGGCTCACCTCGTTCCTCCGGGTCTTCGCCCAGGGGCGGAAGGTCGGCGGCTGGCGTACCGCGCAGTCGCGCAGCTACTTCGCCGTCGCCCTGCCGAACCGCTGGTGGCTGCTCGGCGTCGACACCCAGCTCGGCACGTACATCGACGGCCCGCAGCTGGACTACTTCGAGCAGCGGGTGACGCGCAACCTGCGGCCCGGCGACGGCGTGATCATCTGCGCCGCGACGCCTACCTGGGTGCACTCTGCCCTGGACGACGTGCACGCGTTCGACGCGCTGCACTGGTTCGAGCGCACCTACATCCGCACCCGGTGCAAGCCGGACAGCGACGAACGCGAGTCGACGGGCGCGTCCGTCCGGCTGTGGATCACAGGTGACGCGCACCACTACGTCCGCTACACCGAGCGGCTCCCGGACGAGGACGACAGGACGGCCGCGTCCCGGCCCGATCCGCGCCGGCGGCAGCTCGTCACCTGCGGCATGGGCGGCGCCTACATGCGGACGACGCACTGGCTGCCGAAGCGGCTCGTGCTGCCGCCGCCCGGCTCGCGCGCGCACCGCAAGGACCACCCGGTGACGTACGTCCGCGGCCCGGTCACCTGGCCGGACCTGAACACGTCGCGGCTGTGGACCACCCGGCTCGCGCAGCCGTGGTCGAAGTACTGGGTGCTGCGGCGCAACCCCGGCTTCGGTCAGCTCTGCGGCGGCGTGCAGGCCGCGCTGTTCCTCGTCGCGGCATTCGTGTTCGGCCTGACCCAGGCGCGGCCGCCGGTGAACGCGGTGCGCGCCGCGTCGGTCGGCTCGGTGCTGTGGTTCGACGTCGAGGCGCTCATCGCCCTGGTGATCGTCGGGGTGCTGCCGTCCCTCGTGCAGCTCGTCTTCTGGCACCGCTGGGCGCGGCCGCCGTCGGCGCTCCTCGCGGTGTACCTGCAGGTGCTGGTCACGTTGCTCACCTTGACGACCCTCGCCGTCGTCCCCTGGCCCGCGAGCTGGCCGGACTGGCTGCTGCTCGCCGTCTTCCTGGCGTTCGCCGCCGCCGTCGGCGCGGGGCTCGGCGCCGAGGCGTTCGTCGGGTACGCGCTCACCGCGCGGCGCGGCGCGATCGAGGACCTGCAGATCGCGGCGCAGGCCGTCGAGGACGTCAAGGGCTTCGTCCGGATGCACGTGGGGGCCGACGGCGACCTCACGCTGTATCCGGTGCTCGTCCCGAAGGTGTGCCACGACTGGGCTCTGGATGAGGACGACGCGACGGGTCGCGCCAGGCCCCGTCCGACGAGGGAGCCTGAGGTACGGCTGGCCGAGCCGCCGATCGTCATCGCCCGCGAGCCGGCAGGCGCGGCCGTCGAGACCGCTTCCCACGACGAACCAGGGCTTTCCACACCCGGCACGTCGGGGGAAGCATCGGTTGATCATGAGAACATGATCAACCCGGGCGCCGCGGGCACCATGTAGCTCGCGGCGGTCGGCGGCGGCTCAGCGGTCGTCGGACAGGGCCGGCTCGGGGAGGCTGCCGGCGTTGTGCTCGAGCAGCCGCCAGCCGGCCGGCTGCCAGCCGGTGGGCGTCTCGTCCATCACCGACCACGCGCAGTTGCTCAACGGCCCGAGCCGACGCCACTGGCCCGGCTCGAGGCCGAGCAGCGTGCCGATCCCGTACCTGATCGCGGCGCCGTGGCTGGACACGACGAGCAGCTCACCTGCGGCCAGCCGCTCGACGGCGTCGTGAACGACCCCGGCGACCCGCTCCCCCACGTCGACCTCGTCCTCGCCGTCGGTCGGCTGCCAGAGCGCCCACGCCTCGGGGAACTTCGCCTGGATCTCGTCCTGGGTGAGCCCCTCCCAGCTCCCGCCCGAGCGCTCCCGCAGCCGCGCGTCGACGGCGACGTCGAGCCCGGTGAGCCCGGCCAGCGCCCCCGCCGTCTCCCGCGCCCGGGTGAGGTCGGACGTGACGATCGCGGCAGGCCGCAGCGTGGCGAGGCGCGCCGCCGCCTGCCGTGCCTGCGCGACGCCCACGTCGGTCAACGGGATGTCGGTGTGGCCCTGGAACCGGTTCTCCACGTTCCAGCCGGTCTGCCCGTGCCGCCAGAGGACGACGCGACGTCCGCGCGCCGTCACCTGTTCGCTTCCCGCGGCTCGCGCCCGCGGGCCTGCTCCGGCAGCTCGATGACGGGGCAGTCCCGCCACAGCCGTTCCAGGTCGTAGTACTCGCGGTCGTCCGCGTGCTGCACGTGGACGACGAGGTCACCGAAGTCGAGCAGCACCCAGCGGCGGTCGGTCTCCCCCTCGCGGCGTACCGGCTTCATGCCGTCGGTGCGCAGCCGCTCCTCGACGGCGTCCACGACCGCGCGCACCTGCCGGTCGTTCGCGGCCGAGCAGAGGAGGAAGACCTCCGCGATGTACAGCTGGTCGCTGACGTCGAACGCGACCACGCGTTCGGCCAGCTTGTCGGATGCGGCGGCACCGGCCGCGATGGCGAGGTCGATCGTCTCGGTCGTCGCGGTCAACTGTCTCGTTCTCCGTCGAGTCTGCTCACGTACTGTCCCGTTCCTGCCGGTAGAGGTTTCTCTTGTTGATGTACTGCACGACACCGTCGGGCACCAGATACCACGCCGGCTCCCCCGACGCCACCCGCTCGCGCACCTCGGTGGACGAGATCGCCAGCGCCGGCACCTCTACGAGGGTGACAGACCCGCGCGGCAGGTGCGAGGCGTCCAGCCGGTGACCCGGCCGCGTACAGCCGACGAAGTGCGCCAGCTCGAACATCTCGTCCACCGAGTGCCACGACAGGATCTGGCTCAGCGCGTCCGCGCCCGTGATGAAGAACAGGTCGGCGTCCGGCAGCATCTTCCGCACGTCACGCAACGTGTCGATCGTGTACGTCGGGCCGCCGCGGTCGATGTCGACGCGGCTCACCCAGAACGTCGGGTTGGACGCCGTCGCGATGACGGTCATCAGGTAGCGGTCCTCGGCAGGCGAGACCCTCGTGTCGCTCTTCTGCCACGGCTCGCCCGTCGGGACGAAGATGACCTCGTCGAGCTCGAACCGGTGCGCGACCTCGCTGGCGGCGACCAGGTGACCGTGGTGGATCGGGTCGAACGTGCCGCCCATCACCCCCACTCGCCGGGCGCCGTCGCGGCGCGCTGGTGCGTCCATGGCACTCCATTGTCCACGGCGGGCGCCGTGAAGGTGCCGTCACGCTCCGCCCGAGTGTCCGTCCCGCCCGTTTTGCCAGGTCGTGAGGCGGCTGGTTACGTTGGCCGCTTGGTGCTCACCGCCCCGAGAGCCCCGAGACGCCTCTCCGTGAGCGCCACGCCCCTGTCCCCGACGAGAGGCACCCATACGTGGGTAGGCACGCCGC
>JAFMQP010000342.1 GCA_017354575.1 Acidothermales bacterium
TTCGGGAAGTCGTAGACATGCGTGGGGGTCAGCTCGATGCCGAGGTGCTCGACGACCTCCTGGGCGAGGTCGCGGTTGGCGCGACCGGCGAACACCATCAGCTTCTTCTGGCCGGTCGCCTTGATGCCGGTCATCGACCGTCCCCCCTGCGCCGCCGTCATCCGCACGTCACCTTGTGACCATCGACTGAGCACCTTGCCGTTCCCTCGGGTTTCAAGTCTCCCCTACCTCGCCGTCCTCGCAAACCTGCGCGCGTTCCGTAGCGGCGGGCGCGCTCGCCGCTCGTGCCGCCTCCGCGGACGCGGTGCCCGCGCGCTTGCGTTCGACCCAGCCCTCGACGTTGCGCTGCCGCCCGCGGGCCACGGCCATCGCGCCCGGCGGTACGTCGTCGACGATCACCGACCCGGCCGCGGTGTAGGCACCGTCCCCCACGCTGACCGGGGCGACGAGCATCGTGTCGCTGCCGATGCGGACGTGGTCGCCGACGTGCGTGACGTGCTTCTCGACGCCGTCGTAGTTGACGAAGACGGTGGCGGCGCCGACGTTGGTGTGCGCGCCGATCTCCGCGTCGCCCACGTAGCTCAGGTGCGGCACCTTGGATCCCTCGCCGACGGTCGAGTTCTTCACCTCGACGTACGCACCTGCCTTGGCGCCCTCGCACAGCCTGCTGCCCGGGCGCAGGTACGTCCACGGGCCGACGGCGGCCTGCGGCCCGATCTCCGCGGAGACCGCGTGCGTGTTGGCGACCGTGGCTCCGGCGGCGACGTGGGTGTCGACGAGCGTGGTGGACGGGCCGACCACGGCGTCCGCGGCGACGTGGGTGCGGCCGCAGAGCCGGGTGAACGGCAGCACCGTGGCGTCCGGCTCGAAGGTGACGTCGGCGTCCACCCAGGTCGTTGCGGGGTCGACGACGGTGACGCCCGCGCGCATCCAGTGTTCGAGCAGCCGGTCGTTCAGCACCCGGCTGGCCGCGGCGAGCTGCACGCGGTCGTTGACGCCGAGCGTCTCGCGGTGGTCCGGCGCGACCACGGCCTCGACGCCGCGCCGTTCGCTGGTCGCGAGGCCGACGACGTCGGTGAGGTACTCCTCGCCCTGCGCGTTGTCGGTGGTCAGCCGGGTGAGCGACGCGGCGAGGTACGCGCCGTCGAACGCGTACACGGAGACGGCGCACTCGGCGATCCGGCGCTCGTCGTCGGAGGCGTCCTTGTGCTCGACGATGCGCTCGACGCCGCCGTCGCGGTGGCGGACGACCCTGCCGTACCCGGTGGGGTCGGGCATCAGCGCGGTGAGCAGCACGACGGCCGCGCCGGTCTCCTCGCGCCGCGCGACGAGCCGGCCGAGCGTCTCGGCGGTCAGCAGCGGCGCGTCGCCCGGGACGACGAGCACGGTGGCGTCGACCTCGCCCTTCTCGCGCAGCGCGTCGAGAGCGAGCCGGGCGGCGTGCCCCGTGCCGTGCTGCTCGGCCTGGACGACAGCGAGCGCGCTCGGGTCGGTCTCGGCGAGGTGCGGCGTGACCCTGTCGCGCCCGTGGCCCACGACGACGGCCACCTGCTCCGGCGCCAGCCCCCGCGCCGCGGCGAGCACGTGGCCCAGCATGCTCCGGCCGCCGACCCCGTGCAGCACCTTGGGGGTGGCCGAGCGCATCCGCTTGCCCTCACCTGCGGCGAGGACCACGACGACCGGGGGACGAACGCTCACGCGCGAACTCCTCGTGGCGGTTGACGGGGCGAGTCGTGCGTCTTGCACCCCGAGAATACCTACGGGCGCGTACCGCCCCAGCCTGGGTCGGCTCCCGGACGAGGACTCGAACCTCGAATGCGCGGACCAAAACCGCGAGTGTTGCCGATTACACCATCCGGGACCAATCGGTCGGATACGCCCGCAGCCGGGCGCTGTCGACGACCGGCGCGTCTTCACCGTACCGCGAGGCCGGTTCACACCGAGTGCGCTCACTCCCTGTACCGACGCCAGCGCCCGTGGTCCCGGGGCGCGGAGTGGGGCAGACTTGGGCCGGGCCCCAGCCGCACGACGAAGCGACGTGAAGCGTGGACATCCACATCTGCACACGCGAAGAGCCCACCTCGGCGCTGGTCCGCGACCTCGTCTCCCGTGCCGGCGCGCCCGAGCCGCAGGCGGTCACGGCCGTGGGCGACGACTGGCCCGGCACGGTGACGTTCCGCGGCGGGATGCTGTGCGAACTCTCCGCGCCCGAGGTGCTCGCGGACGCCGAGGACGTCGCCGATCTCATCGGTCCCGTCGACATCCCGGCCGACGACCTGCCGCTGTGGCTGGTGACGCTCAGCCCGCGCTGCGCGGACACCGAGGCGGACTGGCTGCCTCCGCTCGCCGAGGGCATCGTCGCCGAGTGCGGCGGCTGGGCGTTCCGCGACGGCGCGCGCATCGCGACGGGTCCGGCGAAGCCCCACCACCCCGCGCTGCCGGACCACGGCCGGTTGTCATTCGTCGCGGTCACGGCCGAGCCGCCGCCGGACGAGCTCGTGGGGAAGGTCAGGACCCGGCACGTGCTCGTCGGCGGGCCGACGCGCGTCGTGAGCCTCGACCAGCTCGCCGCATATCTCGGCGACGAGGCCGCCGCGTTCGAACCGCCGCTGTGGGTCACCGAGCTCACGCCCGACCCGGACGCCAAGTCGTCCTCGCCGCTGTCGCTCGCGGTCGCGGCCGCCGACTTCGTGCTCACGAGCGGCGCCGACGTCTTCGACCAGAACGGCCACCGGCTGCCGCTCCCGTCGACGCCGCCGGAATGATCGAGGGCATGCCCTACGACCTGGTAACGTTCACCACCGACTTCGGTCTGGACGACTCGTACGTCGCGATCTGCAAGGCGGTGCTGCGCCGGTTCGCGCCGCACGCCCAGGTGCTCGACGTGACCCACCTGGTGCCGCCGCAGGACGTCCGGCGCGGCTCGCTGGTCCTGGCCCGCGCCGTGCCGTGGTGCCCGCCCGCCGTACATCTCGCCGTCGTCGACCCCGGCGTCGGCACCGCCCGGCGGGCGGTGGCGGTACGCGCCGGCGAGAGCGTGCTCGTCGGTCCCGACAACGGGCTGCTCCCACCCGCGGCGGACCGGCTGGGCGGTGCGCGCGAGGCGGTGGCGTTGACCGAGCAGTCCCTGTTCCTGCAACCGGTCTCGGCGACGTTCCAAGGCCGCGACGTGTTCTCGCCAACCGCCGGGCAGGTGGCGTCCGGCACGCCGCTGACGTCGTTCGGCGAACCTCTCGACCCGGCGTCGCTCGTGCGGTTGCCAGAGCCGCGACCGGAAGCGGCGGACGGCGCCCTCGCCACCGAGGTGGTCGACGTCGACACCTACGGCAACGTCTGCGTCGCGGGCACGCTCGACGACCTGGCCCGCGCCGGGCTCGGCGACGCCGCCGAGGTGCGCGTCACCACCGCCGGTTACCGCGGGGACGCCGTCAGGGCACGCTCGTACGGCGGCGTGCCCGACGGCGCGCTGCTCGTCTACGTCGACTCGAACAGGTCGCTGGAGCTGGCGGTCAACGGCGGCAGCGCGGCGCGTGCGCTCTCGGTACGCCGCGGCGACGCGGTCACGCTCACCCGCCCGTGAGCTGCGCGACGACGAAGATGCGCCGGAACGGCAGGATCGTCCCCCACGGCTCGCGCGGGAACGCCTCCCGCAGCCGGCCGCCGTACTCGCCGAGGAACTCCGCGCGGTCGGCGTCGCCGAGCGCCGCGAGCACGGGACGCAGGCCGGTGCCCTTGATCCAGTCCAGCACCGGGTCCTCCCCCGGCAGCACGTGCAGGTAGGTCGTCTCCCAGGCGTCGACCCGGCAGCCGAGGCCGGCGAGCGTGCGCAGGTAGACCTCCGGATCGTGCACGTCGAGGTGGCGGTCGGCGCCCGCACCGACCTGGTCGCGCCAGCGCGGCGACAACCGCAGGTCGCTGAGGATCGCGTGCGCGGGCGCGCGGTAGTTGCCCGGCACCTGGAACGCGAGCCAGCCGCCCGGCGCCAGCCAGCCGACGAACCCCGGCAGCAGGTCGACGTGCTCGGGCACCCACTGGAGGGTCGCGTTCGACAGCAGCACGTCGACCGGCTCGGCCGGCCGCCAGGCACGCAGGTCCGCCAGGACGAACTCGAGCCGCCCGGGGACGGCGTAGCGGCCGGCGTCGGC
>JAFMQP010000082.1 GCA_017354575.1 Acidothermales bacterium
GTCGCCGGTGGCCCACAGGTACTGCACGGCGTACGCCCGCCACGGCCGCCACTGCGCGGCCCGGGCGGTGAGCGCCGCGGGGGTGGCCGGCAGGTCGAGCTCGCGCGCGGCGAGCCGGACGCCGAGGTCGGTCGGCAGGAACGCGTCCGGGTCGCCGAGGGCGCGCATGGCGATGCTCTCCACCGTCCACGGACCCAGGCCGGGCAACGCGGCCAGCTGCCGCCTCGCCTCCACCCAGTCGCTGCCGACGCCGAGGTCGACGTCGCCTTCGGCCAGCACGTCGAACAGGTTCGTCAACGCCCGCTGCCGCGACTTCGGGAACGCCAGCGTCCCCGGGTCGACACCGGCGAGCACGGCCGGGTCGGGGAACAGGTGTGTGAGCCCGCCAGCGGCGTCGTCGACCGGCTCACCGAACGCGGTCACGAGGCGGGCGGCGTGGGTCCGTGCCGCGCGCGTCGACACCTGCTGCCCGAGCACGGCGCGGACGGCGAACTCCGGCCCGTCGACCGTACGCGGCACGCGGCGGCCCGGCTCCTTGCGGACGTGCGGCGCCAGCACCGGGTCGGCGGCGAGCAGGTCGTCCACCGCGACGGGATCGGCGTCGAGGTCGAGCAGCCAGCGGCACCGCGCGATCGCGATGGACAGGTCGCGCAGGTCCGACAGCGTCAGCTGGCAGGCGACGTGGTCCGGCTTCGGCGTCAGCGCGACGATCCCCGAGCCGTGCGGCAGCCGCAGCGTCCGCCGGTACCCGCCGTCGCGCCACTCCTCCACACCGGGGACGGCGGTCGCGACCAGGTGTCCGAACAGGTTGTCGGGGCACAGCGGTGCCCGGAACGGCAGTCGCAGCGACAGCGTCCCTGTGCCCGCCGCCTGCCCGCCCTTGGCGCGGCGGCGCAGCTCGCTCGGCGACGTCGCGAACACCTCCTGGACCGTCTCGTTGAAGGTCCGGATGCTGGAGAACCCGGCCGCGAACGCGACGTCGGCCAGCGGCAGCGCGCTCGTCTCGATCAGCAGCCGCGCGGTCTGTGCGCGCTGGGCGCGGGCGAGCGCGAGCGGGCCGGCACCGAGCTCCGCCAGCAGCTGCCGCTGGATCTGCCGCACGCTGTAGCCGAGCCGGGACGCCAGGCCGGGCACGCCCTCACGGTCGACGACGCCGTCCGCGATGAGGCGCATCGCACGTGCGACGAGGTCGGCGCGCTCGTTCCACTCGGGCGAGCCCGGGCTCGCGTCCGGACGGCATCGCTTGCAGGCGCGGAACCCCGCCTGCTGGGCCGCGGCGGCGCTCGGGTAGAAGCGGATGTGCTCCGTCTTCGGCGCCACCGCTGGACAGCTGGGGCGGCAGTAGATGCGCGTCGTCGTGACGGCGATGAAGAACCAGCCGTCGAAGCGCGCGTCGCGCGAGCGTACGGCCCGGAGGCAGGTCTCGAAGTCCTCGTGCATGTGACCCAGCATCGCCGCCGCCACCGACCGCGGCTAGCGAGAATACGACGCCGGACCGACCTCCGGCGTCGCCGTCGTATTTCCGCCGGTCTAGCTCTTGCGGCGGACGTCGACGGCGAGGCTGACGGCGAAGCAGACGACGACGATCGCGCCGCCGAGAACGGCGAGTGCAGGCCCGGTGACGGCCCCGGACAGCATCAACGCACAGGTGACGGCCAGCGCCGTGACGACGGCGACGGCGATCTTCCAGTCGTCGCCGATGATGAAGTCATACCAGAACCTGCCGAACGCGACGACGTACCTCATGCCGCAAGCTCCTTCGTGGTCGACTCGTCGCCGGCGTCGGACGGCCCGTTGCCCGGCGTGCGCAGCACCACGACGAACACCCGGGTGAGGACGAACCACACGACGATCAGGCCGAGGATCGCGAAGTTGTGCCCTGGCCAGGCGAGGCTGCCGCTGCCGGCGCGGAAGAGCCCCAGGCCCTCGACCGACCAGTACGTGCCGAAGCTCGCCAGCAGCAGGCCCACCCCGTACTTCAGCAGGTTCTCCGGGATCATCGACAGCGGCTTCCTGGTCGCGATCGCGACGAGCAGGACGAACACGACTGCGGCGGCAGCGCCGTAGACGGCGACCGGGATGTCGCCCGCGTTGAGGCCGAAGGTGATGACGATGAAGACGACCTCCATGCCCTCCAGGAAGACGCCCTTGAACGACACCACGAACGAGAACATGTCCAGCGAGCCCCGCGACTCCCCCGCGGCCCTGGCCTGCTCGGCCCGCTCGCGGTAGATCTTCACCTCGTCGTGGATCGCCTTGCGCCCGGACGACCGGAGCACCGCCTTACGGAGCCACTGCAGGCCGAAGATGAGCAGCAAACCGCCGATCACGAGCTGCAGCAGCGACTCCGGCAGCCAGGTGGTCAGCGCGTAGCCGGCGGCGGCCGTGACGACCGCGAGCAGGCCGATCGCGGCGGCCGTGCCGAGGAGCGCCGACCGCCAGCCGCGGGTGAAGCCCATCGCCATGACGATCGTCGTCGCCTCGACCATCTCGACGACGCACGCGACGAACACGGCGACCAGCAGGCCCCAGGTTGCGGCAGTCACCGTGGCTCTCCTGTCCGGGATCGGTGCGAGCGGTTGCACCGTGATGCTAGCCAGTCCACGCCGGCCGGTGCTCGGGTACGGCACAGCACGCTCTCAGCGGCGGCTGGGCAGCTCCACGGGCTCGGCGATCACGTCGACTAGGGCGCCGCCCCGCAGCACGGTGAGCGGAAGCGGCCTGCCGATGGCGTCGGCGAACATCAGCCGCGCTATGCCCTGGGCGTCCTCCACGGGTTGCCTGCCCGCGGTCAGCACCAGGTCGCCGGCGTGCAGGCCCGCGCGCTGCGCCGGGCTGCCCTCCGCGACCTCGACGATGCGGAGCCCGGACCGCTGCCGGTACCGCTCGGCGAGGGCGCGGGGCAGCGGCGCGGGCACGCTCACCAGGCCGAGGTACGCACGCCGCACACGGCCCTCGTTCAGCAGCGCCGCCATGATCCGCCGCGTCGTCGCGTTGACCGGCACGGCGAGGCCGACCCCGATGCCCGCGACCGCGGTGTTGACGCCGACGACGCTGCCGTCGGACGTCGCGAGCGCGCCGCCGGAGTTCCCCGGGTTGAGCGCGGCGTCGGTCTGGATGACGTCCTCGACGACCCGCGCCGCCGCACCGTCCCGCGTCGGCAGCGACCGGCCGAGCGCGCTCACGATGCCGGCGGTCACCGTCCCGGCGAGCCCGAGCGGGTTGCCCACGGCGACGACGAGCTGCCCGACGGCGAGCGAGTCGGCGTCGCCCAGCGTCACCGGCGGGGGCGTCGGCCCGGCGGCACGGACGATCGCGAGGTCCGACAACGGGTCGGCGCCGGTGACCCGGAACGGCATGCTCGTCCCGTCCGCGAACGCGACCTGCCCGGCCGTCGCCGGGCCGACGACGTGCGCGTTCGTCAGCAGGAAGCCGTCGTCGGTGAACACCACCGCCGAGCCGCCGCCGTCGCCACGCCTCCCGTAGCTGACCCGCAGGCTCGCGACCCGCTGCGTGAGGTCCGCCGCGACGCGGGTCACGATCGCGGAGTACGCATCAAGCTCGCCACTCATCTCGCCGCTCCTGGGTCCAGTGAACGCCGCCGCGGACGGGATGCGTCCCGCGTTCGCTAGGGGCGAAGCGGGCGTTCCAGCCGGCCCAGCCGGGCCTCCAGCCGGACGAGCGCTCGCCCGGCGGCCGTGCCGTGGACCATCGACGCGCTACGCCCTGTGCTGGCCGGTCCGTCACGATGGGTCGTGTGCGGTGATGCGCCCGGGTGTTTGTGACGGGTGGAGCCACACCGGTGCGATGTTCGCGGGATGCCGCCGCGGCGGTCGAGGCTGCGGGTGGCCGCCGGGCGGTTATTGCGCACAAGTGATAACTGGGGCACCATGCGTGTCCGGACGCTACGGATGAATCGGGGGAAGGACACCCGCGTGAGCACGCTCGACAATCTCCAGACGGCTGCCCACCAAGTGAGCAGCGACTTCGACTCACCCATCAACACCCTCGGGCGGTTGACCTCCGACACCGACGACGCGGTGGAGCAGGCCGTCGGGTTCGGCCACGAGGCCAGCGCCCAGGTCCTCGCCGGGCCAGCGAAGACGGCGCTGGACGAGGCAGCGCAGTTCTGCCAGCAGGTGCAGGAGAAGTTGAAGGAGTACATCGACCACGTCGAGCAGGCCAAGGGCGGCGGTTGACTGCCGCGCCCGGCAGGATCGCCAGCAACTGAACATCGCGCACCCGCGGCTGCCGTGCTCGGCGTCTTCCGCGGCCCCCAGGGCAGGCATGCCAAGCGGCTGAAGACGCATACGTCGTTCAGGAGCAAGGTCGGCGCGGAAAGGAGCCGCGAGCGGCAGCCCAAGCGGCGGCTGCCGTCGACCGATGCGATGGGTGCCGGAGGCGCCGTCCTCGGGACGGCGTGGGAGACCATTCAAGCCATCGCAGGCTTGCTCCCGCCAGCCATCCAGACCCCCGTGAACGTGGTGCTCAGCGCCATCGGCAGCTTCGTGGCAGGCGTGGGCTACATCAGGTACCGACGAGGGAAGAAGAAGGATGCGAATCGATCCCAAGGTTGAGGAGCCGACGCGCGACCTGTACGGCCACGCGCTCCGCGCGGAGCATGAGGACTTCCAGAAGCGGTTGGCCAGCGTGGACGGCGAGACCATCTCGGAGGCGATGTCGCTCGCGAGCACGATCGCCGCGTACGTCTGCATCGATGCGTGCGGCGGACAGCGGCCGACCGAGGATGAGTTCAGCACCCTCACGGACAACATCGTCTCAGCCGACTCCGAGTACTCCCTGACGGCCAAGGAGGTCCACGACTACCTGGTGAACGGAGTGTTCGGCGGTCAGGCACTCCACGAGGTACTTCATCCCAAGGACGCGGTCCGCTTCCCGTTCATCGTCGGGGCATATCTGCTCGCAGGTTACAGCCACGACGACCAGGCATGGTGGGACTACCTCGACCAGATCGAGACCGCGATCGAAGCAGGACCCGACCCGTCTTAGCTCTGTGCCACGCCGTTGCACGTCGGCACCACCTGCGTCTTGGCGGCAGGATTCTTCCGTCGGTGTCGTGTCGCCGCGGGTAGTCACCGTGCCTCGAGGCCGAGGCGGGTGTGGAGGGCGTCCCTGCCGTCGTCGGTGAGGCGGACGGCGCGGTGGCCCCGCGCCCTTACCAGCCAACGGTTCTCGACCATCGCGGTGAGCAGGGCTGCGCCGAGCGCACCGGCGAGGTGGTGCCGCTGCTCGCTCCAGTCGACGCAGAACCGCAGCAGCGGACGGGACCGCGCGGGACGGGAGAGCAGCGCGTCCACGTCCACGTCGAGCGTCTCGAAGACGTCGTGGACACGTGGGCCGAGTCGGTACGGGTGGTCCGACATCCGCCTGGACAGCTTGTCCTCCGGCCGTCGTCGCGTGCCGCGGCCGCCGTCGGTGCGGGCGAGCGCGCCGTGCTCCAGCAGCGCCTCCGTGACCGACACACCCAGCCGGCCGGCGAGGTGGTCGTAGCAGCTGCGTGCGCTGCGCAACGCCTTCGCCCTGGTCGACTCGCGCAACGACCGGACGGGCGTGGGCTCGCCGATGGTCGCGAGCGCCTCGAGGACGGTTGACACCTCGGGCCCGGCCAACCGGTAGAAACGGTGGCGTCCGGACCGCTCGACCTCGACGAGGCCCGCTTCCCGTAGCTTGTTCAGGTGCGCACTGGTGGTGGGAGGCGAGACGCCCGCCTCGCTCGCCAGCACGGTCGCGGCGAGCGAGCGGCCGTCGCCCAGTGCCTCGAGTATGCGGGCGCGAGCCGGGTCGGCGAACAACGCCGCCACCTTCGCGACGTCGACGTCGCCGTAGTTCCCGTCCGCCGTCCGTACCGCATCGACTGCCATGTCCCCATTCTGCGTCGGCGACACTTCGGCGCGGGTCGAAGTGAACCGTGCCCATGCTGAGATCGATGAGACCCACGAACCGCGGCCTGGTGCTGGCCGTGATGTGTTGCGGCATGTTCCTCGTGCTGCTCGACGTGTCCATCGTCAACGTCGCGCTGCCGAGCATCGGTCACGACCTCGGCGCGGACGTCAGCGGGATGCAGTGGGTCGTGGACGGGTACGCCGTCAGCATCGCGTCGCTCCTCCTGGCCGGTGGCACGATGGGCGACCGGTTCGGCCACCGCAGGATCGTGCTCACCGGCCTGGCCGTCTTCGGGACCGCCTCCGCGGTCTGCGGTCTCGCACCCGACGCCGGCGTGCTCGTCGGCGCACGGGTGTGCCAGGGCATCGGGGCCGCGTTGATGCTCCCCGGCAGCCTCGCCGTCATCGCGGACGTGTTCCCCGGCCGGCACGAACAGGCCCGCGCGCTGGGCATCTGGGCGGGCGTCTCGTCGCTCGCGTTGCCCGCGGGACCGACGCTCGGCGGGCTGCTCGTGAGCGCCACCGGCTGGCGATGGGTGTTCCTCGTGAACGTCCCGGTCGTCGCCGCCGCGCTCGCGCTCGTCCCCCTGCTCGTGCACGCCGGGGCCGGCAGGCACACCGCTTCGCTCGACGTGCCGGGCGTCGTGACCGCGGCGATCACCTTGGGCGCAACGGTGTTCGCGGTCATCGAGTTCGGGAGGACGGGCGTCGGCACGGTGCCCGTCGTGGCGGCGGTCGTGGCACTTGCGGGTCTCGTCGCGCTGGTGCTCGCGGAGCGGCGCTCGTCCGCGCCGATGCTGCCGACGGACCTGTTGCGGCGTCCCGCGTTCGCGGGCGCGAACGTCTCCGCGTTCGTCATGAACCTCGTGACGAACGGCACCATCTTCGTCGTCACCCTGTATCTGCAACAGGTGCACGGCCTCGCGCCGTGGCTCGCCGGCCTGCTGCTGCTGCCCGCGTGGGCGCCGATCGCGCTCGCGTCACCGGCCGTGGGCCGGCTGACCGCACGGGTCGGCCCGCGTCCGCCGATGGTGGCCGGCGCGGTGCTCGCCGCCGCGGGTCAGCTGTGCACGTTCCTCGTCCCGACGACGTGGTCGTACCCGCGCCTGTTGCCCGCGCTCGTGGGCCTCGGCGTGGGCATCGCGCTGTTCACCACGGCGGTAGTCGTCGCCGCGATCCGTGCGGTGCCGGCGGAACGTTCGGGGCTCGCCAGCGGCATGAACAACACGGCACGCCAGGCGGGTACGGCGCTCGGCGTCGCCACCTTCGGGGCCGTCGCGGGCTCGACGCACCCGGCGTCGAGCTTCGTCGCGGGAATGCACCACGCGGGGATCGCGGGCGCATCGCTGTGGCTCGTGGCCCTCGTCCTCACCGTCACCACGGTCTGACCGAACCACCCCACAGCAGGCTCACAGCTCCCGCACAGGCGGGCTCAACCCACGCGGACGAGCATGGTGGCATGACGACTCCACAGGTGGCGCCCAGGCGGGAGCTGCGCAGGACCGACGGGCAACCGCTCAAGGTGCTGGTCGTCGACGACGAGAAGGCCGTGGCCGAGCTGGTCGCGATGACCCTGCGGTACGAGGGCTGGGAAGTGCGCTCGGCCGCCGACGGCGTGGCGGCCCTCGCCGTCGCGCGCGACTTCGGGCCGGACGCCGTCGTCCTCGACGCCGTGCTGCCCGACCTCGACGGACTCGAGGTGCTGCACCGGATGCGCACGCAGACGCCGCACCTCCCCGCGCTCTTCCTCGCCGCCGGGGACGCCGCCGACGGTGGCGTCGCCGGGTTCACCGCGGGCGGCGACGACTACATGACCAAGCCGTTCAGCCTCGAGGAGCTCGTGCTGCGGCTGCGCGCCCTGATGCGGCGCACGCACGTGGGCATGCTGTCGAACGACGCCGTGCTCGTCGTCGGCGACCTCGTGCTGGACGAGGACAGCCGCGAGGTGTTCCGCGGCGGCGACGAGATCAAGCTGACCGCCACCGAGTTCGAGCTGCTGCGCTATCTCATGCGCAACCCGCGGCACGTGCTCAGCAAGAACCAGATCCTCGACCGCGTCTGGAGCTACGACTTCCGCGGCCAGGCGAACATCGTCGAGCTCTACATCTCGTACCTGCGCAAGAAGATCGACGCCGGCCGCGCACCGATGATCCACACCATGCGCGGCGCCGGCTACGTTCTCAAGCCGGCCTGATCGCGTCGAGCGGCGCGGCCTCTACGATTGCCGCGTGACCGAGGCCCACGACGACAATGTGCCCACGTTGCTCGTCGCCATCGACGGCTCGCAGACGTCGCTGCGTGCCGGCGCGTACGCCGCCGGCATGGCCCGGCGGCAGAACGCCCGCATCGTCTGCCTGTTCGTGCACACCATCGGCGTGTTCACCGGGCTGGGCGCGGAGACGGTGCGCTCACAGCTGGAGACGCAGAACGCCATCGCCCAGGAGCTGCGCAAGACCGCGGAGACCGAGGGCGCCCGGCTCGGCATCGACGCGACCTTCGTGGAACGCAAGGGGAATCCGTACACCGAGATCGTGCGGCTGGCCGACGAGATCCGCGCGGACGCCGTCATCGTCGGCGCGTCCAGCCAGGCCGGTCACCGGTTCGTCGGGTCGCTGGCCACGCACCTGGTGCGGGACGCGCGCTGGCCCGTCACCGTCGTCCCGTGACCGTGGGCCGCCACCACCCCGTCGACGCCGCGGCCGCGGACGTGCCACGTTCCGGCGCGACCCACGGCGCCATCGCGAGCGTTCCCGTCACCACGGCGGCGCAGGCGCCCACGATCGCCGCGGCGCCACCGGCGTAGCCGACGAGCAGGCCGCTGCGGTCCATGTCGCTCGGCTGCACCTGCTTGGTCATGACCAGGCCGACGGCGCCGACCGCGAGCGCCACCACGGCGAGCAGGCCGAGCAGCACGGCGGCGGGCCGTCCGGACATCGGCTCCGGACGACGGTGCCGCGACAGCAGGACCGCCACCGCCGCGACGCCCGCGGCCCACGCACCGACCACGAGGCACGCGGCCACCACGTCGCTGGGCCGGTGCCACTGCGCGGACAGCGTGGCCACGCCGGTGAGTGCGGCGTATCCCGCCCCTGCGACCGCGGCGAGGCCGCGGAACGCGCTCGGCACGACGAGCACGAACGCGACCGCCACCGACAGCGCGACCGTCGTGTGCCCGCTGGGCAGCGTGTTGCTCGCGTTCCCCTCGACGAGGTCGGGCAGCGCCTTCTCCATCGCCGGCCGGCTGAACACGTACAGCTTCAGCAGCTCGGTGGTCACGATCGCGCCGACGACGAGCACCGTCGTCGCGGTGGCGAGCAGGTAACGGCGGCGCAGCAGCGCGAGGAACGCGATGACGACGACGGCGGCCACGATGGACGCGACCGAGACGATGTCGAGCAGGGCGTGCACCAGGGTCTCGATGTGTGCGAAGCCGATGCTCGCGCCGGTGAGCGAGACGGCGTCCACGTATCTACCGGCGACGGTGCGGACGAACGCGCGATGCAACGCCACCACGCCCGCAAGCTGTGCGACCGCGAGCACCAGGAGCAGTACCGTACGCGAGAGCCGTGCCGTCATCGTTCCGACAGTAGACGAGCCGGCCCGAGAACGCCGAGGAGGTCGTGATGAGAGGTCATGTGGCGACAGCGCGCACCGAGGTGACCGCACCTCCCGCGCGGGTGTGGGCCGCGTTGACGGACCCGGAGCTGGTGGCGGCGTACATGTTCGGCACCCGGATCGAGACCGACTGGAAGGAGGGCGGCCGGATCGTCTGGAAGGGCGAGTACCAGGGCAGGTCGTACGAGGACCACGGCACCGTGCTGGAGGTCGAGCCGGAACGCCGCCTGTCGGTCACGCACTTCAGCCCGCTCACCGGACAGGACGACGTGCCGGAGAACTACCACACGGTGACGTACGAGCTGTCCGAACGCGACGGCGGCACGCTCGTGACGCTCACCCAGGACAACGCGGGTAGCGAGGAGGAGGCCGAGCACTCGGCGAGGAACTGGGAGCAGATGCTCGCCGGCATGAAACGGGTCGCCGAACAAGGCTAGCCGCTCGTGAGGTACGCACGCAGGCCGCCGAGCCGGCGCGCGAACCCCTCGCGGCTCGAACCGCCCGACCCGGTGGTCGCGCCCGTCCGGCGCGCGTGTCGGCGTCTGCTCCCGTGCCCGCCCACGCGTGTGGTGAACGCGCGGATCACCGACCACACCTCGTCGGCCGGCCGGTCGAACACCGTTTCGCCATACCCGCCGGGTAACCGGGCGGGCCGCCGGGGTGCTGGCCGGATTCCGACCTCGCGCCTCCGCCCGATCGTGTCGCCACGCCCGGATGGGCCGGAACCGGGACGTCGCCCGCCGAACGTCGTGGCGATCGGGCAAGATCGTGGGACACAGTCGACGGAGGGAACGACCAATGGGCCTGATCAGGCGTCGCGATCCCCGTGTGATCGTCGTGCGCGAACAGGGGAACGCGACCGAACCGGAGCCGACCGTCTCCGATCGCGCGCCATGGGCGCTCCGCGTCATCAGCGACTGGTCCTGGCGGATCCTCGTCGTCGCCGCGTTCGTCGCGCTGCTGCTGTGGCTGATCTCGCAGATCAAGCTCGTCGCGGTGGCGTTCATCATCGGCGTCCTGCTCACCGCGCTGCTGCAGCCGTTCGTCGGCGGGCTGAACAGGATGAAGGTGCCGCGGCTGCTGTCCACCGCCATCGTGTTCATCGTCGGCCTCGCCGTGCTCGCCGGGCTCGGCGCGTTCGTCGGCACTCAGGTCAGCAGCAACGCCGGCGCGCTCGGCGCGCAGTTCACCGACATCCTCAACACCGCGGAGAACTGGCTCACCAAGGGGCCGCTGCACGTCAACGTCTCGCAGCTGAACAACGTCACCGGCACCGTCAGCAAGGCGCTCAACGACAACTGGCAGCGGATCGCCACCGGCGCGGTCACCGGGCTCGGCACCACCGTCGAGATCGTCGGCGGCGTCGTGCTGGCCGCGTTCTGCACGTTCTTCCTGCTGCTCGACGGCGGCGAGATCTGGCACTGGCTGCGGACCAAGTTCCCCGAGCGGTCCCGCGCCCGCGTCGGTGAGGGCGGCGAGGTGGCATGGCGGACGCTCAGCCACTACGTTCGCGGCACCGTGCTCATCGCGTTCCTGGACGCCGTCGCCGTCACCGTCACCCTGCTGGTCGCCGGCGTGCCGCTCGCGGTGCCCGTCGGCGTGCTCGTCTTCCTCGGCGCGTTCATCCCGGTGCTCGGCCTCGCCGTCACAGGCGCCCTCGCCGTCGGTCTCGCGCTGGTGTCGAAGGGCCCGATCATCGCGGTCATCGTGCTCGGCGTCATCGTCCTCGCCGTCCAGGTCGAGGGGCACGTCCTGCAGCCGCTCGTGATGAGCCGCGCGGTGCGCGTCCACCCGCTCGCCGTGCTGCTGTCGGTGACGGCGGGCAGCCTGGTCGCCGGCATCTTCGGCGCGGTCATCGCCGTGCCGCTTGTCGCCGTGGTCAACAACGTGCTCACGGCGCGGATCATCGACTTCCATATGCCCACCCGGCCGCGCGAGCGCATCCGCAGGAACCGGGCCGTTGGCGACGCTCAGCCCTGACCGCCGCCGGGCCCGGCTCGGCGTCCGGCACCGTCTCGCGCGTCCCGCGGCGACGGTGGCGGACGCGGCCCGCGGCGTGCTCGCCCTGCACGCCACCGCCCCCGCGTCGGCGTT
>JAFMQP010000343.1 GCA_017354575.1 Acidothermales bacterium
GATCGAAGCAGTTGCAGACACGAGCGCAGGGGGGGACAGCGTGACCCAGACCCTCGTCCAGAGTCCGCTCACCGCCGCCGAGCGGTGCGACCGCTGCGGCGCCCAGGCGTACGTACGAGTGGTACTCGAGAACGGTGGTGAGCTGCTGTTCTGCGGTCACCACGCCCAGCAGTACGAGGACGCCCTGCGCAAGGTAGCCATCGAGTTCCAGGACGAACGAGCCAAGATCAGCGAGAGCTGACACAGACCACGGGAAAGGGCCGGAGGATGAACCTCCGGCCCTTCTCCGTGTCCGCGTCAGTCGAGGTAGTCGCGCAGCACCTGGGACCGGGACGGGTGACGCAGCTTCGACATCGTCTTCGACTCGATCTGCCTGATCCGTTCGCGGGTGACGCCGTAGACCTTGCCGATCTCGTCGAGCGTCTTCGGCTGGCCGTCGGTGAGCCCGAACCGCATCGAGACGACGCCGGCCTCGCGCTCGGACAGCGTGTCGAGGACCGAGTGCAGCTGCTCCTGCAGCAGCGTGTGGCTCACCGCCTCCGCGGGCTGGACGGCCTCGGAGTCCTCGATCAGGTCGCCGAACTCGCTGTCGCCGTCCTCGCCCAGCGGGGTGTGCAGCGAGATCGGCTCGCGGCCGTACTTCTGCACCTCGACGACCTTCTCCGGCGTCATGTCGAGTTCGACCGCGAGCTCCTCGGGGCTAGGCTCGCGGCCGAGGTCCTGCAGCATCTGCCGTTGCACCCTGGCGAGCTTGTTGATCACCTCGACCATGTGCACGGGGATGCGGATCGTGCGCGCCTGGTCGGCCATCGCCCGGGTGATCGCCTGCCGGATCCACCAGGTGGCGTACGTGGAGAACTTGTAGCCCTTGGTGTAGTCGAACTTCTCGACGGCCCGGATCAGGCCGAGGTTGCCCTCCTGGATCAGGTCCAGGAACAGCATGCCGCGGCCGGTGTAGCGCTTGGCGAGGGACACCACCAACCGCAGGTTCGCCTCGAGCAGGTGGTTCTTGGCGCGGTGGCCGTCCTCGGCGATCCACTCCATCTCCCGGCGCGCCTTCGCGGAGAGCTTCGTGCTCTCGCTGCCGCACTTCTCCTCCGCGAACAAGCCGGCCTCGATGCGCTTCGCGAGCTCGACCTCCTGCTCGGCGTTCAGCAGCGAGACCTTGCCGATCTGCTTGAGGTAGTCCTTGACCGGGTCGGCGGTGGCGCCGGCGACGACGACCTGCGCCGCCGGGGCGTCGTCGTCGCTGTCGCTGATGATGAACGAGTCCTCGCCCTCGAGGATCTTCGTCTCCGCCGCCTTGACCTTCACCGGGTCGATCGCGGCGACCTCTTCGGCCTCGGCGTCGCCGTCCTCCGGCCCGGAGTCCTCGGCGCCGGCCGCGACGTCGGCGTCGTCCTCCGCCTCGACCTCGACGGCGTCCGCGTCGATGTCCTCGGCCTCGATGTCGACGTCCTCGGGTTCTTCGGCCTCTTCCGGCGCCTCCGGCGCCTTGTCCTTCGCCTGCTTCGCCGGTACGGCACGGGGTGTCTTCTTGGCCGGGCCCCTGCCCGCCGCCGCGCGTCCGCCCCTGCCGTTGGTCGACGCGCCGTTCGTCTCGGCCTGCACGGGCTCCTCAGCGGCCTTCTTCGCGGAGTTGCCGGCAGCTGCGGGAGGCTCCGCGCTCTGCCTCGACGCCGTTGCCGTCCGCTTCGATGTAGACCCGGCGGCAGTTGGCATTGTGGTCACTTCCTCCTCATCGGCGGCATGGGACTCCCGGCCAGTAGCGCGCCCGGACCGGGGGACGATCGCCCAGTCGCCCTGGGCAAGGCATGCCTCTTCGAGGCAGCGCAGATCGCGGCTGGACCCTGCGCATTGGTCTCCATTGTGTCACGCCATTCCCAGAACCGGAGTGTACGGGGCGACACGGGTGTCGCCGGCGGGGCGCCGGCGTCCCGTACGGGCGACGTGCCTTGCGGTCAGCCGTCCTGCTTCCGCGCGGCGGCGACCGCGCGTTTCTGCTCGCGCTTGTACTCGCGCACCTCGGCGAGTGATGCCTCGTCGCGGATGTCCGCGACCGACATGTGCGTGCCGTCCTCGCCGTAGGCGCCCGCCGCCGCGCGCCAGCCGTCGGGCCGGACGCCCAACTGCTTGCCGAGCAGCGCCAGGAAGATCTGGGCCTTCTGCTTGCCGTAGCCAGGCAGGTCGGTCAGCCGCTTGTACAGCTCGCGGCCGGAACCCGCGGTCGCCCAGAGAGCACCGGCGTCGCCGTCGTAGTGCTCGACGAGGTACGTGCACAGTTGCTGAATGCGCTTGGCCATCGACCCGGGGAACCGGTGGATCGCCGGTGTCCTCGAGGCGAGCTCGACGAAGTCGTCGGGGTCGTGCGCGGCGATCTCGGCCGCGTCCAGGCGGGTGGTCCCGAGCCGATCGGCAAGGATCTTCGGTGCGCCGAACGCCCACTCCATCGGCACCTGCTGGTCGAGCAGCATGCCGACGAGCAGTGCGAGTGGATCGGCCGACAACAGCGCGTCGGCCTGGGCGTCCTGGGCGAGGTGCAGATCTGGGCTCCCGCTGACCATCCCCCAAGCTTGGCACGTCCGGCGGCACGGTGCGAACCTCCCCCGGATTGTGACGAAACGATGAGCAATTCCCGTACCCGCTTCCCATCCGCCCGATACGGGGCTGTGATGGAGGTATGCGTGACGAGCGATCCCGCGGTACGCCGGTCGGACGCCGGGTGGTGCTCGGCATGCTCGGACTCGGCGCCGTGGGCGTCGTCTTCGGGGCGAAAGCCAGCGACGCGCTCGCCCGGGCGCTCACGCCACTTACCTCCGGTAGCTCCGGCGGCTCCGGGATCCTGCCGGGCGCAGGCGGGTTCCGGTTCTACACCGTGACCGGCGAGGAACCACGCAGGGACGCGGACGACTATCGGCTGACCGTGCGCGGGCTCGTTCGCAGTCCGCACACCTATACGCTCGACTCGCTCCGCACACTCCCCCACGTCTCCTTCAAGCGCGACTTCCAGTGCGTCACCGGCTGGCGCGTGCCCGACGTGCCGTGGCAGGGCGTACGCCTCGCCGAGATCCTGCGCCGCGCCGGCGTGACGTCGAGCGCCAAGGCGGTGACCTTCACGTCGTTCGACGGCGCGTACACCGAGTCGCTCACCCTCGACCAGGCGATGCGGCCGGACGTGCTCATCGCGACGGCGATGTACGGCAAGCCGATCACGACGGCGCACGGAGGCCCGGTGCGCCTGTACGCCGCGCCGATGTACGGGTACAAGTCCATCAAGTGGCTCGGCGGCATCGAGGTGCGCGACCGGGTCGTGCCGGGCTACTGGGAGGACCGCGGCTACGACGTGGACGCCTGGGTCGGCAGATCCAACGGCCGCAGCGACAAGCCGACCGGATGAGCCGCGCTGTGGTCGTGCGCTTCACCCGGCCGGTGCGGTGGGTGCACTGGACGACGGCCGCGCTGTTCGGCGTCTGCGTGCTGACCGCGCTCGCCCTGTACGTTGCGCCGATCGCGATCCTCGTCGGCCACCGGTACGTCGTGGCCACCGTCCACGTGTACGCGGGCCTCGGCCTGCCCGTGCCCGCGCTGCTCGGCCTGCTCGCGCGGTCGGTGCGCGCGGACGCCCGCGCGCTCGAGCGGTTCGGCCCGCACGACTGGGAGTGGTTCCGCAGTGCGGACCGCCGCACGGGACGGCTGCCGATCGGCAAGTTCAACCCCGGTCAGAAGCTCAACGCCGCGTTCACCTGCGGCGCCGTGCTCCTCATGCTGGCGACCGGGATCATCCTGTGGCTGCCTGACCCGTGGCCCGTCGTCTACCGCACCGGCGCGACGTTCGTGCACGACTGGCTGGCGCTCGCGTTCGTCGTGGTCGTCCTCGGCCACCTGCGGTTCGCGTTCAAGGACCCGGAGGCGCGGCGCGGCATGCGCGCCGGCGTGGTGGAGCGCCGCTGGGCGCGCCGCGAGCACCCGGGCTGGGCGCGCTCAGTCGAGCTGGCGGAATCGCCGCGGCGTGACGAGCGTGACGACGAGCGCGACGAGGGCCACCACGCCCACGCCGAGTAACACCCGGTGGACCGCGACGTAGAGGCCCTCGCGGACGAACGCCGTCACCGC
>JAFMQP010000344.1 GCA_017354575.1 Acidothermales bacterium
CCATCACAGAGGGCGCCACCACGCTCGGCACCGCGCAGGCGGCGTACGACCTCGCGCTCGACCACGCCCGCACCCGCGTCCAGGGCGGTCGTCCGCTCATCGAGCACGCGAACATCCAGTGCCGGTTCGCGGAGATGTACGCGGAGTTGCAGGCCGTGCGCAGTCTCGTCTGGCGTGCCGCGTGGGCCGTCGAGAACGACCCCGACTACGACATCCAGATGAGCTCCGCGGCCAAGGTGTTCGCCGCCGAGACGTGCATGCGCGTCGCTCTCGAGGCGGCCGAGATGTTCGGCGCGCTGGCGATCATGTACACCGACTCGCCCGTGAACAAGTGCGTGCGGGACTGCATGTCGTTCCTCCACTCGGACGGTGCGCAGGACTCGCATCGCATCCGCATCGGGCGCAGTCTGATTCGTTGACAGGTTTTTTGGCCGGAAGTAGTGTCGCCCAAGGTCACCAGAACAGATACAATCGAAAATCGAGCACGCAAGGACGCGGTAGCGGAGGGTCAGGGACCGGATGCCCGAGTTCATCTCTCAGACTCTCAACGGATTGAGCCTCGCCGGGATCATGTTTCTCGTGTCGAGTGGTTTCACGCTCGTCTTCGGGGTCATGCGCGTCACGAACCTCTCGCACGGCGCCGTGTACCTTCTCGGCGGGTACGTCGCTTACTCGGTCATCGCGTACAAGGGGAACTTCTTCTACGGACTGCTCGCGGGCACGGTCGCCATGGCCGCATTCGGCCTGCTGCTCGAAGGCACACTGATCAGACGCATGCGAGGTCGCCCGATGGCAGAGCTCCTCGCCACACTCGGCCTGGTGTACATAATCGACGATGCGTGCCTGGTCCTGTGGGGCGGGAACCCGCTCTCCCTCCGGCTACCGGGCGCACTCGAAGGTTCGTCGAACATCCCGGTGGGCCAGATCACGTACCCGAACGGCCGGCTGTTCATCCTCGGTGTCGCGGTCGTCGTGGGGATCGCCCTGTTCTTCCTGCTCCGGCGGACGCGGGTCGGCGCGGTCGTACGGGCGGGCGTCGACGACCGGAACATGGTCAGCGCCCTCGGCATCAACGTACGCCGCGTCTTCACCGCGGTGTTCGTGCTCGGCGCGGCCCTCGCCGGTCTCGGCGGCGTGCTCGGCGGCACGATCTTCAGCCTCTACCCTGGCGGCGACAGCGACATCCTCACCTACGCGCTGGTCGTCGTCGTGGTCGGCGGCCTCGGCAGCTACGAGGGAGCGATCCTGGGCAGTCTCATCGTCGGCCTGATCGACAACTACGGCCAGGCGTACTTCCCGTCGCTGGCGTACTTCGCGCTGTTCGCGCCGCTCGTGGCGATCCTGCTCGTGCGGCCCCAGGGCCTGCTCGGCCGGGCGGCGACATGAAGTCCCCGTCAGCCGCGGCCGCGCTGAATCAGGTGGACGACGCGTCCGGGGTGATCGGAGTGGTCGACCGTCATCGCCGGTTGCTGTCGATACTGGTCGGCGTCGTGCTCGTCGTCTTCGCGGGAGTGCTGCTCGGCAGCGGCGGCTTCTACACCTCGCTCGTCGAGGACATCCTCATCTACGCCATCGCCGCGATGGGTCTGGACTTCCTCGGCGGCTACGGCGGCCTCGTGTCACTGGGCCAGGCCGGCTTCATCGGCCTCGGCGCATACGGCATCGCGGTACCCGAAGCGCACGGGTTCGGCCCGTGGACGTCGATCGGGATCGCGTTGGTCGTCGTCGCGGCGACGGCGGCGGTCACCGGCATCGTGGCGATCCGGGTGACCGGAATCAGCTTCGTGA
This sequence comes from Acidothermales bacterium, assembly GCA_017354575.1. Taxonomy (GTDB): domain Bacteria; phylum Actinomycetota; class Actinomycetes; order Streptosporangiales; family WHST01; genus WHST01. The sequence goes on from JAFMQP010000344.1 coordinate 1,789, forward strand.
TCATCACGCTGGCGATCGGACAGATCCTGTGGGGTCTCGCCTACCGGTGGGTGAGCCTGAGCGGCGGTGACAACGGACTGGTCATCAGTGGGTTCCCGAAGCTCGGGCCGCTCGACCTCACCAATCCGCAGGTGCTCGCCTTCGTGATCCTCGCCGTGTTCGTCGTGGTGGCTCTCGTCCTGCGTACGCTCGTCTCCTCCCCGTTCGGGCTGTCCATGCTCGGCATCCGGTCGAACGAGCAGCGGTTGCGGACGCTCGGGTACAGGACGGGACTGCACCGCTATCTCGCGTACATCATCGCGTCCATCGTCGGCGGTGTGGCCGGCATCCTCTACGCGTTCAGCAACAACCTCATCAGCCCGACCACGATGGACTTCAGCCACAACGGCATCATCACCTTGATGGCGGTTCTCGGTGGGCTCCGGTCGTTGTGGGGTCCCGTGCTCGGCGCACTCATCATCACCTTGATCCAGCAGGAGCTCAGCATCTACGTATCGCGGTGGCAGATGCTGATGGGTGCTGTGTTCGTCGTCGTCGTCGTGTTCACGCCGGACGGACTGTGGGGCCTGATGCGCCAGGGCACGGCCGCGCTGCGAAGACGCCGCGCACGTGCCGGACCCGGAGACGCCGCACGCCCGGACGCCGCCGGAACCGAGGCTGGCACAGGGCAATCGTCCGCCACGGAGTCGTCCGAATCGGGCGTCAGATGAGCATGGGAGCACACGAGACGCCCGCCCGGCAGGACGGCCAGGCCGCGCTGCGGATGACGAAGCTCGGTCGGCGGTTCGGTGGCATCGACGCCGTCAAGGACGTGTCGCTGGCCGTACCGAAGGGCTCCAGGTTCGGAGTGATCGGGCCCAACGGCGCCGGCAAGACGACCATGTTCAATCTGCTGTCCGGTGAGCTACGCCCGACATCGGGCCGGGTCGAGCTGTTCGGCCGGAACATCACCAGGCTCGCGCCCAACCGGCGCGTCGCTCTCGGTCTCGGCCGTACGTACCAGATCACGAGGGTGTTCCGGGACCTGACGGTGCTCGAGAACATCACGCTCGCCGTGCACGGGCTGCGCAAGTCGAAGCTGTCGATGCTGCGTCCCTGGCGGAGCTACTCGACCGCGGTCGAGGAAGCCGCGAACGTCGCCAGCACGTTCGGTCTCGGCGAGCGGCTGAACATCACGGCCGAGGAGCTCTCCCACGGCGAGGTACGCGAGCTGGAGGTCCTGCTCACGCTCGCGCAGAAGCCGGAGGTGCTCCTTCTCGACGAGCCTGCCGCGGGTCTCTCACCGGCGGAGCGGGTGGGCATCAGGGCGCTGCTCCGGTCGCTGCCACGCGAGCTCACCCTCGTGATGATCGAGCACGACATGGACGTGTTGCGAGACGTCGTCGAGCACGTCGCGGTATTGCACTTCGGCGAGCTCGTCATGCAGGGGACGGTCGCGGAGGTGCAGGAGGACGCAACCGTGCAGGAGCTCTATCTCGGCAAGCCGAAGGTGGCCGAGTCATGATCGAGGTGACCGACCTCCACGCGTACCGCGGCGACAACTACGTCCTGCAGGGCGTGCAGATGGAGATCGCGGACGGACGCTGCACCACGCTGCTCGGGCGCAACGGCATGGGCAAGACGACGTTGGTCGAGACCATCATGGGACTCGTCCGCCCGCGAGAAGGACGGATCGACGTGGACGGCACGAGCACGGTCGGGAAAGAGCCGTTCGAGATCGCGCGTCGCGGGATCGGCTACGTCCCACAGGGCAGGCACGTGTTCCCCTCGCTGTCCGTCGAGGAGAACCTGACGCTTGCCGCGCGCACCAGAGGAGACGACGGGTGGACGCTCGACGCCGTCTACGAGCTGTTCCCCAACCTGAGCCAGCGCAAGCGGAACCGGGGTAGCCAGCTTTCCGGCGGAGAGCAACAGATGCTCGTGATCGGCCGCGCCCTGCTCACCAACCCGAGGTTGCTCGTCATGGACGAGCCCTCCGAGGGTCTCGCGCCCGTCATGGTCGAGCGGGTCGGCGAGATCGTCGCGCAGCTACGCGAGCAGGGGCTCGCCATCTTCCTCGTCGAGCAGAACTATCGCCTTGCGGTGTCGAGCGCTGACAAGGTCTACGTCCTCTCGAAGGGCCAGGTCGTGTGGGAGGGCGGACCCGACGAGCTCGAGGACTCGGACGACATCCGGCGCGAGCACCTCGGAGTCTGACCGTCCCGTTACGGGATGACCGGCACGAGCAGGTACGACGGATACTCGCCGCCGCCGTACACCGTCACGCGCCCACCGAACACGTCCTGCGGCCGGTCGTCCGGGTCGGCGTGCGTGAACGGGCC
>JAFMQP010000345.1 GCA_017354575.1 Acidothermales bacterium
GCCGAGATCCACGACGACGAGAAAGCCGTCACCGCGACCGGGGTCCTCTACCGGGCCGTGGCCTGGTTCGCCGACCGAGGCGTCACCGTCGAACGAGTCCTCTCCGACAACGGATCGGCCTACAAATCGCACCTATGGCGACACAGCTGCACCGATCTCGGCATCACGATGAAGAAGACCCGCCCTCGACGACCGCAGACCAACGGCAAGATCGAACGTCTCCACCGCACCCTGGCCGACGGCTGGGCCTACACGAAGCTCTACACCTCCGAAACCGCCCGCCCAGACGCCCTGCCAGGATGGCTCCACCAGTACAACCACCACCGGCCCCTAGGCGGACTCCCACCCATCAGCCGGTTGCACAACCTGCCTGGACATCAGACTTAGTGGTCGGTTTAGTCGCCTTCGCATCCCAGCTCGACGGGCCGTGCCCGGGAGGCATCGGTAGGGCAGGGCGCGGGAACGACTCCCGACGACCAGCGGTTCCTACTGACCACAGTCTTTACCCCGACGGACTCTGGGTACATGGGAACGGATGAGAATCCTCAGAGGCATCGGCGGCGCCGTGCTCTGGCTGCTCGCCGCGCTCGTCGGGTTGCTCGGCGCCCTGTTGAGCATCACCGTCGTCCTGCTGCCGGTAGGCATCCCGTTGCTGCTGCTGGCCGGGTCGATGTTCCGGCGGTCGATGGCGCTCCTGCTGCCGCGAAAGGTGTCGCACCCGGTCGAGCAGGCCGGGAAGACGGCCCGCCGGGAGATCAGGCGAGTACGCAAGGGCAAGGACATCCCGGGCGTCTCGCGGCGTCAGGTCAGGAAGGGCAAGAGGAAGGCACGTCGCGTTACGAAGCGGCTCGGGCTCTCGTCCTGACGGGGCCGCCTCAGTAGTCGCGACGGAGCTCGGGCCAGAGGGCGGACCACGGCCGTGCGGGACGGGCGCACAGGGACACGAGCGCGCCCTGTTCCTGGTTGTCCACGCCCTCGCCGTCGTCGTTGCGTGCCACGGTGCGGCAGCCGGTGAACCGGCCGGGTGGGATGACGTCGTCGGCCTGTCGCACGACGAGGACCGGACCCGGCGCGGTATCCGGCGGCGGACCCCAGTCGGCGAACGACATGTGCCCGGAGTACGGCTGCGGCAGGCCGAGCCGCGCGCCGTAGAGCGCGATCGCGGCTGCCTCACCGTAGTTGGCCGTGACTATCACGGCGGTCGGACGTCGCCCGGCCGGGATCTCGCGCCAGCCGCGCGCCACCGTCGCCGTGAACCGTGGCCAGCCCACCTCCTCGCCCGTCTCCTTGTTCATCGCGAGCACGCCGGACGGGCCGAGCAGCGACGAAGGCAGCAGCGGCAGCGCGATGAACGCGGTCGCCACGGCGGCGAGCGTGAGCCCGACGACGCCGAGCGCGCGCCGCGTCCGCCTCCGCCCGCGCCGGAACCAGCACAGCGCCGGCTCGATGCCCGCCGCCAGCAGTACCAGAAGCAGCGGCACGACGTAGTACGACTTGCCGCCGGCCACGAGGACCACCGCGGACGCCACCGGATACGCGAGACCGAACGAACGCGCCCAGCGGACCGAGTAGTCGCGCCACAGCCGCACCAGCCCGGCGACCCAGACGGGGACCAACAACGGCGACAGATAGACGAGCTGTTGCGGCACGAACTGCATCCGGTTGTCCATGCCGTCGTCGGCGCTGATGCCTGCCGCGACGGTGAGCTGCGGCCAGCCGTGCGCGGCCTGCCACAACAGGTTCGGTGACGCCACGAGCAAGGCGACCACGACGCCGGCCGGCAGCCACCACGTGCGCAACGCGGCGCGCGGGCCGAGCGCGAGGACGCCGACGCCGACGGCGACGAGCAGCACGAGCACGAGGTCCTTGTTCAGCAGGGTCACCCCGGCCGCCGCGCCGACCGCGAGCCACCAACGCCCGTCCCGCGTCCGCAGCGTCCGCAGGACCAGCCACGAGACGGTCAGCCAGCCGAGTAGGTCGAACGTCGCGGTCGACACCATGTGTCCCACGACGGCGACGTACGCCGACGCCGCTGCACAGACGCCGGCCAGCAGCTGCACGGTCCGTCCGCCGCCGAGCTCCCTTGCGATCAGCGCCACGACGAGCACCGAGGCCATCGTCGCCAGCGTCGCGACCACGCGGAGCCCCACGGGCGTCGTGCCGAACACCGTCGTGCTGACCCGCGCGAGCAACGGCGTAAGCGGCGGCTGGTCGACGTACCCGGCGTCCGGATGGTGTCCGGCGACGATGAAGTACATCTCGTCGCGGTGGAACCCGTAGCGTCCCGACACCGCCGTCAGGATCGCCCCGGACGGCAACCAGCAGGATCACGAGCGGCCGCCGGGCGATCCGATGCAGAGTCACATCGGCTATATATCGCCGGTGCGGTGGTACGGGAGGCGTCAGTAGCCGTAGCCCCCGCCACCACCGCTCGAGGAGCTGCTCGACGGAGCGGTGGACGAGCCGGTCTTCGCCGAGCCCTTTGTCGTCATCGCGTACCAGGTGAACTTCTTTCCGCTGAAGCTGTCGCTGAAGTCGTTGCCCTTGGTGTCGCCTGGCCCCGTGTCGAGCTTGAACGTGTAGAGCGGCATCCCGTTGTAGGTCACCTGCAGCTTGCCGGAGTCCGGTCGCTTGACCGTCGCCAGCTTTCCGGGCAGGTTCCCCTTCGACGACACCTTCGTGGACGAGGACATCACCGGGAACCAGAAGCCGACGCAGGCGCCCGTGCACGAGATCGTGCCGTTCGCCTCCTCCTTCGGCGAGTAGAGGGTCTTGCCCGAGCTGTCGGTCAGCAGCGTGCCGATACCGGAAGCGCTGCGCGTCATGATCGAGCCGTTGGCCGAGCCGGCCGAGCTCCCCGAGCCGCCGGACGAGCCGTAGCCGCCGGCGCCTGATCCCCCACAGGCGGCGAGCAGTCCGGCCGACGCCATGGCCATGCCGGACATCGTCAGGCCGAGCCGGAATCGCCGTGTGTTCAAGGGTCTTCTCCGTTTCGTCGGTGTTGCCTTCTCACCCGGACCTACGCTCCGGCGCCGCGGCTGGTTCAGCGATCCCGAACGACGTGACCCACGATGATCACCGTGAACCGACCCCAGGGGCGGGCACGTAGTAGCGGGTATGGGAGCTGACCAGGTTCGCCGCGAACGGCTCCTCGTCGCGTTGTACGAACGCCACCACCGCGCGCTCCTGCACTACGCCCTGCGGCTGACCGACGGCGACCAGCAACACGCGGAGGACGTCGTACAGGAGACCCTGCTGCGTGCATGGCAGCACGCCGACATGCTCGAACCGGACGAGGCGCTGCGGTGGCTCTACACCGTCGCACGGAACGTCGCGATCTCGGCGTACCACCGCGGCACCCGCAACCGCGTCGTCGAGGTGACCATCGACGGCGACGACGCGCTGACGTCCGACGACGAGCTCGAGCGCGTACTCGAGAGCTGGCAGGTGCTCGATGCGTTGCACACGTTGACCATCAACCATCGCACCGTACTCGTGGAGCTGTTCTACCGCAGGCGTTCCGTCGCGGAGGCGGCAACGGTGCTCGGGGTGCCCGTCGGCACCGTGAAGTCCCGCAGCCACTACGCGCTCCGCGCGCTCCGCGACGCACTGTGCGAACGAGGGGTGATCTCGGCGTGATGTGCGAACGCAGCGTGCAGCTCGGTGCATACGTGCTCGGTGCCGTCAGTGCGGCGGAGCGCGAGTCGATCGAGCGACATCTCGGCGAATGCGAGGCGTGCCAGGCGGAGGTCGTCGGCCTGGCCCCGCTGCCGGGCCTGTTGGGCCGGGTGTCGGCCGACGACGTCGCCGGCGAGCCGGTCGCGGACACGCCGCCGCCGGATCTCCCCTCGAAAGCTCCGTCACGCAGACCTGGGTTCCGCCGCAGGTGGGTGCTCGCGATCGCGGCCGCCTGCCTCCTCGTACTGGCGGTGGCCGTAGGTGGTCTGATCCTCCCCGGCTCTCGGCACCCGGAGACCACCGCGGCCACCGTCGTCCTCGCCGGCAGCGATGTCACCACCGGTGTACGCGCAACGGCGAGAGCAACCCCGCAGCCATGGGGCAGCGGTGTCCGCTTGCGCCTGCAGTACGTGCAACTACG
>JAFMQP010000083.1 GCA_017354575.1 Acidothermales bacterium
TCGACTGCGGCGGGCGGCTGGTCGGCATCAACACCGCGGGAGCCACCGTGCCGAACCCGGCGGGCGGGTCGAGCAGCGGCAGCATCGGCATCGGCTTCGCGATCCCCGTCGACCTGGCCACCGTGATCACCGACGACCTGATCCGGTCCGGCCGGTTCACCCCCCCGGCGGTCGGCATGACGACCGCACCGATCCCGCCCGCCGTGGCCGACCAGCTGAACGTCGACGGCGGTCTCTACGTGCAGAGCGTCAGCGCCGGCGGGCCGGCCGCCAGGGCGGGCCTGCAGCAGGGCGACGTCGTCACCAGCCTCGACGGCAAGCCGGCAAGCACGCCGGACAGCCTGCTGCTCGCCTCGGTGCACAAGCGGGCCGGTGAGACCATCGCGGTCGAGTACGTCCGTTCCGGGAACACCTCGAAGGCGACGCTGACGCTCGGCGGCGGGTGACGCCGTGCCGGCCTAGTTCCCGGCACGCACCGACGAGGGACGGTCGACCTGCCTGACCCCGACCAGTTCGAGCCCCAGGGCCTGCACGCGGTCGAGCAGGACGTACAGGGCGGCGGGCTCCATCTCGCCGGACAGCACGGTGATCGCCGGCTCGACGTCGACGGTCATGCCGGTGAACGCCTGCCGGGACGCCGGACCCAGGATGCCCAGGACGCTGACTTCGTAGCAGGTGGCCACGAGCCCTCCAATCGGTCAGCGGGGACACGACCATCATCGACGCTCCCCCGCCGGCACGGGTCATCCGAACGCGGTGACCCCGCCTTCGTGCCTCCCGGTCAGCGGGCCGCCCGTCGCGGTCGTGGGCCGACGCGACGGACCTCGACGAGCTCGAGCCCGAGAGTGCGTACCCGCTCGAGCAGTCCGTGCAGCGCGGCCTGGTCGAGGTCCCCGCTGATGACGGTGTCGGCACGCTCCGTCGAGATCTCGAGCCCGGCGAACACGTCCCTGTCGGCTGCGGTGAGCTCCCCCGCGACCAGGACCCGGTATCGACTGGTCATGTGGTTTCCTTCGTCAGGCGAGCACGATCGTGCGGCGTCAGAGCATCTCGTACTCCCGCGCGCGTACGACCGCTTCACGGCGGCGGCGCGCTCCCAGCTTCCGGTAGACCGCGGCGAGATGCGTCTTGACGGTGTTGACCGAGACGCACAGCTCCTCGGCGATCTCCCCGGTGGTCATGCTCGTCGCCAGCAGCCGGAGCACCGCCCGTTCCCGCTCGGTCAGCGACTCGGGGAACGGGGACTCGTGCGGCATCCCGACGTCCCCGGTGACGTCGGGCGTCGCCCCCGCCGGGCTCGGCCACCTGCCCGCCAGCGTGACGTGGCGCCGCAGCAGCGGGGCGAACACGCCGGTGGTGCGGAGGAAGGGAAGCGTGATGTCGCCGTCGGCGATCTCGGTGGCGCGGACGAGCAGCTCGACGGCTCGGCCCGGGTCGCGCTGGGCCTCCGCGATCTCGGCGTCGCAGACCAGCGCCTCCACGAGCAGGTATCGCCCGAGCCTGGACGACTCGCCGGTGAGGACGTGCCGGATGCAGTCGTGGGCCGCGCCGAACTCGCCGAGCTCCATGTGGGCACGTGCGCGCGCCACCTCGAGCGGCACGGCGAACGGCGTACTCCGGTACGTCCGCAGCAGGTGCAACGCCCTGCGCGGCCGGCCGAGGGCCGTCTCGATGGACGCGGACATCATGTCGCGGTAGGCGGCGAGCGCGGGCGGCAGGCCGTGGTCGCGCGTCGGGAGGCCGTGCAACACGAGCCGCGCCTCGCTGTGCCGCCCGCACAGGAACAGCGACAGGGCCCGCACGATGCCGAGCATGACGGTCGCGCCGGGATCCCACTCGGCGCCGCTCGCGCCCGCCGCGCGGCGTACCGCGCGCGCCATCGCCGCCACGTCGCCGTCCATGAAGGCGCGCCACGCGGCCGCCAGGTCGAGCGTGACGGGCGGGCTGAGGCCCGGGTCGGACTGCTGCAACGCACGCGCCTGCCGTGCCGCCGCGTCCGCCCGGACGGGGCGGGTGCGGCAGGTGTCGACCAGCGCGATCATGCCCAGGACGTCGAGCTCGACGACGGACGCGTCGTCCGTGGCGGCGGCCTCGCGTGCCTGTTCGAGCGGCCCGTCGACGTCGTCGAACCGGCCGTCCCAGAACCGCGCGCGGGCCCGGGCAAGCAGCACCGCGGCACGCAGGCCGGGTACCGCATGCAGCCACTTCTGCGCGGCGACGTCCAGCAGCCTGTCGGCGGTCGTCTCGACCGCGACGCCGTCCCCGCTCCTCTCGGCGAGGATCAGGCGGGCCAGGTCGGTGGTGACGGCGAGCTCCTCGTCCTGTGGTCTTCCGGCGAGGCGCAGCTCCTCGACGCACCCGGCCACCGTGTCGCGCTCGGCCAGGCAGGCGACGGCGGCATGCCGCGCGGTTCGCAGCTCGTCCGCCTCCGTCCAGCCGCCGGTGCGTTCCAACAGGGCCAGCAGTGCGGCCGCTTCCGGCAGGTCGTGGCGGTCGACGTACACGCGGGCCAGCCCGCCGCGCGCGAGCAGCCGCGCGACGTAGTACCCGTCGCCGGCCGCCGCCGCCCAGCGCAGCGACCTGCGCAGGTCGCCTTCCGACTCGTACCAGGCCGCGGCCCGCCCGTAGCAGGTGGCGACCAGGTGCGGCAGCTGCCGACGCAGGATGTGGCGCAGCACCTCGGCGAACAGCGTGTGATAGCGAAACCGCGTCTGCGCCGCGTCGAGCGGCACCACGAACGAGTTGGTCCTGGCGAGCTCGACGAGGACCTCCGCCGATCCCTGCAGCCCGGTGACGGCATCGGCGAGGGGCCCGCTCACCTCGTCGAGGAACCCGGTCTGGACGAGCCGCTGCCGCACCGCCGGCGGTTGCTGGGACAGCACCTCGCCGATCAGGTACTCGCCGACGCTGCCCTCGTCCAGCGCCAGCTCGGCGACGAAGTCGGCCGGGCGCTCGGCATCTGCCATCCGCAGCGCGGACAGCCGGATACCGGCCACCCACCCTTCCGTCCTGGACGCGAGCACGCCGAGCGCGTCGTCGGGGAGGGTCACGCCGTGCGCGGCGAGCAGCTCCCGGCTCTCGTCCACGGTCATCGCGAGGTCCGCCGCGCGCAGTTCCCGCATCAGCCCGGAGAGCCGGTAGCGGTGCATCGGGAGCAGCGGGTCGCTGCGTGCGGCGAGCACCAGCCGGAGCCGCGGGCACCAGCCACGGACGATGCTGTCCAGCCCGCCGAGGATGTGCGCGTCGGTCAGCAGGTGCGCCTCGTCGACGACGAGGACGAGCGGCTCCGCGTGCGAGGCGCCGTCGAGGGACAGCGACTCGAGCAGGGCGGTTGCGCCCTCACCCGTCCCGTACGGGGGCAGGTCGTCGACCGACGCGCCGCACGCGCGTACCGCGGACACGAACAGCCGCCAGAAGCGCGTGGGCTCGTCGTCCGACGGCGTCAGCGTCATCCATGCGGTCACCCCGTGATGCCGTCGCACCCAGTCGCTCAACAGCACCGTCTTGCCGGCGCCCGGCCCGGCGGCGAGGAGGGTCAACGGTACGTCCGGCGTGGCGGCCAGCCGGTCGAGCAGCCTTGACCGCGCAACATGCAGCGGAGGGAGTGGTGGCACGACCAATCGGGGATCGGCCTGCGCACGCGCCATAGCGAGCTCCGTCGCCCCCGGAGACAGAAACTACGCACCAATGTAGCCGAGGGCCAGCGGAAAGTAGCCGAAACCCGAGGAAGGACGAGGCGACGGTGGCGGGCCGAACGCCGCTCCGGGTGGGGCGTGAGTTGGTAGCGTGCGCTGATGTCATCCCGTGAGGTCCGGCGACCGCGGGGCCAGCCGCTGCTCGGCATCGTGATCGCCCTCGGCGGCCTCGCGGCGCTCGCGGTCCCGGCGTTCTTCACGACGATGCTCGCCTACGCCGGCTTCAGCGGCTGCCTGCTGGAGTGCACGCGGCGGCATCCCGTCCTGGCCGTCGTGTGGACGCTGGACACGGTGGTCCTCGTCGCCGCTCCCGTGGTGGCAGGCGTCCTCGTGGCCGTGTTCCGCCCGGTGCCCCGGGTGCCGCTCTACGCTCTCGCCGGCGTCGTCGTGCTCGGCCTCGCGTGTCTCGCCATCTGACCGCGCCGCCGTCCCGCTGCCTTGATGTCAAACTAGATGCATGGCGCGGCAGACGCAGGACGAGGTCGACCGGCTGGTCGAGGCGTGGCGGCGGGAGCGGCCCGACCTCGACGTCGCGCCCCTCGAGGTGCTCAGCCGGGTCTCCCGCCTGGCGCGGCACCTCGACCTGGTACGCCGCCGAGCGTTGGAGAGGCACGACCTCGAGGCGTGGGAGTTCGACGTGCTCACCGCGCTGCGCCGCACTGGCGAGCCGTACGAGCTGAGCCCCACCGCGCTGCTGCGGGCGACGCTGGTGACGTCCGGCACGATGACCAACCGGATCCAGCGGCTCACGGCGTCCGGGCTGGTGTCGCGGCATCCCGACCCGCGGGACGGCCGCGGCGCGCGGATCCGGCTGACCGGCCGCGGGCGCAGGACCGCCGACGCCGTCCTCACCGAACTGCTCGCCGAGGAGCAGAAGCTGCTCGCCTCCCTGGACGGGGGTCAGCGTGACATGCTCGCCGGGCTGCTGCGCACCCTGCTGCTGCCGTTCGACAACTGACCCTCGCCCGTGAGGCGTGACGGCAGTCAGGTCGAGGACAGGCTCCAGCCGTCGGCCTGGAACGCCGCCTCGGCGCCGCCGCGCGACTCGTCGAACAGCAGGTTGCCCGCCGAGTCCCAGGCGCGGACGCCGTCGACGTAGACGCCGCGGCCCTCGTAGAGACTGTCGGTGGTGTAACGCCACCGCAGGTTCGTGACGCCGCCGGGAAGGTTCGCGCTCACGCTCGACCAGCGCTTGGCGTCGAACCCGGAGAACGTCCCGTCGCTCGACCACGAGTTCGCCCCGCTGCGCAACTGCATCGGCACGTTGCTCCACGTCGCCCCGCCGTCGGTGGACGCCTGCAGCGAGCCGATGTCGAAGCCCTCCTCGGTGTCGTACCAGAGGTCGAAGCTAACCCGGCCGCCTGTCGCCGGCACGGAGAGCGGCAGCCCCAGCGTCGCGGTCCGCCTGTCCCCGGTGCCGGAGAACCACGCCTGCCCGCCCTCGGCCGGCTTCACCGGCACGGCCAGCGCGAGGTCCCGCGCGACGTCACGGCGGGATGGGTTGTTGCTGCTGATCCAGTCGCGGGTCGGGTGGACGCGGTTGGTGAGCAGGATGACGAACGAGTGCGACAGCGGGTCGATGACGATGGACGTGCCGGTGTAGCCGGTGTGGCCCATGGTCACCGGTGACGAGAGCCCGTCCATGTACCAGCGCTGGTCCAGCTCGTATCCCAGCCCGTGCGAGTCGCCGGGGAAGTCCTGGTTGTAGTTCGTCATCAGCAGCCGCACGTAGTCCGGGCTCATGATGCGCGCGTTGCCGTAGGTGCCGCCGTTGAGGATCGTCTGCGCCAGCACGGCGATGTCGTGCGCGGTCGAGAAGACGCCGGCATGCCCCGCGACGCCGCCGAGGCAGTACGCGTTCTCGTCGTGCACCGTGCCCTGGATCATCGTCCGGCCGGTCCACGGCTGGTACTCGGTCGCGGCGATACGCGGCCACAGCGACCGCGGCGGGTTGTACATGGTGTCGTGCAGGCCGAGCGGCGCCGTGATCTGGTCCCGTACGACCGCGTCCAGCGTCTTGCCGGTGACCGCCTCGATGACCTCCTGCGTGGCCATCATGCTGACGTCGGAGTAGACGTACGTCGTGCCCGGTGGTGCCGTCGGCTTGATGGCGTTCACCGCTGCCCACCGCTGGTCGTTGTCCGCGTACGTGCACAGCGAGGGGGACGGGTCCGGCGGCAGCCCGGCGGTGTGGGTGAGCACGTTCCGTACGGTGATGTCGCCCTTGCCGTTCTGCGCGAACGCGGGCACGTACTTCGCCACCGGCGCGTTCAGGTCGATCCTGCCCTGCTGGATGAGCTGCACCGCCGCCATCGAGGTGAACAGCTTCGACATCGACGCGAGGTCGAAGATGGTGTCGGGCCGCATCGGGATCTGCTGGTCCGCCGGCAGCTCGGTCGCCTGCCTGGTGGTGGCGTCGTAGCCGGAGTACTGCAGCGCCTTGCCGACGGCCTCGTTGCTCGCGATCACGCCGTCCCGCGCCACGAGCTCGACCGCGCCCGCGTACTCCGGGTGCGTCGGCTCGGGCTGCAGGTGCTGCGCGATCGTGCCGCGCAGCCGGTCGACGTACTGCGGCACGAGACCGGCCTGCTGCGCGGTGCCCGCGCGCAGCTGCGTGCCCGGCGTGAACTGCACGTCGTCGGCGGTCACAGTGGGCGGTCCCGTGTGGTCATCGGCTGCTGCTGGTGCTGCGGCGAGCAGGACGACGGCCGTGGCCGACGCCGCTGCCAACGAGATCAATCTACGCACCGTAGACCCTCCGGTAGATGAGGTAGCGCTCGCGCAGCTCGCGGAACGCGGCGAGATCCTGCTGCCAGCCCGCGACCACCTGGTCGGTGTCCTGGCCGGCGTCGATCGCCTTGCGCACGTAGTCCGAACCGGTGAGCAGGTCGATGTAGTTGTCCGAACGCCACGCGAAGTCGCCCGGGTACAACGACTTCAACGTCACCAGCATCGCGGTGCCGGTGCGGACGGCGTCGAACGAGCCGCGGTCGGTGACGTACAGCTCGACGCCGCCGCACATCTCGTTCACCCACTTGGAGAACGTCGGCGCGAAGTACGTCTCGCGGAACCGCACACCGGGCAGCGGGAGGTCGTTCAGGGCGTCACTCCAGCGGTAGTCGACGTACGGCGCGCCGATGATCTCGAACGGCCTCGTCGTGCCGCGGCCCTCGGAGAGCGTGGTGCCCTCGAACATGCACAGTCCCGGGTACACCCACGCCGTGTCGACGGTCGGCATGTTCGGCGACGGCAGCACCCACGGCAGGCCGGCGTTCTCGTACTGCTCGGAGCGGTACCAGCCGTCCATCGTGACGACCTGCAGGTCGACCTTGCCGCCGACCTCGCCGGGCAGGTACCGGTCGTTGAACAGCTGGGCGAGCTCGCCGACGGTCATGCCGTGCTGCTGGGCGATCGGCTCGCGCCCGATGCCGGACGTGAACCCCGGTTTCAGCACCGGGCCGTACGCGTCCACCCCGCCGATCGGGTTCGGCCGGTCGAGGACGACGAACCGCTTCCCGGTCTTCACGGCCGCCTCCATCCCCTGGTACATCGTCCAGATGTACGTGTAGAAGCGGGCGCCGGCGTCCTGGATGTCGAACATCACGGTGTCGAGGCCGGCGTCGTCGAACTGCGTCGCGATGGCGTCGGTCGACTTGGCGTACATGTCGTAGACGGGGATGCCGGTGCGCGGGTCCTGGTACGAGCCCTCGGACCCGCCCGCCTGCGACGAGCCGCGGAAACCGTGCTCGGGGCCGAAGACCGCGACGAGGTCGATGCGGTCGTCGGGCGCCATCACGTCGACCTCGTGCCGCAGGTCGCGCAGCACACCCGTCGGGTTGCTGATCAGCCCGACCTTCTGCCCGCGCACGGCTGCGTAGCCGCTCGCGATGAGCTTCTCGACGCCGGTGGTCAGGCCGTTGCCCGGCTGTGCTCCCGGCGCGGCGGACGCCGCGCGGGCACCGACCATCGACGCCGCCGCGGTCGCGGCCATGCCGGCGAGGACGTGCCTGCGGCCTATCTGCTGTGTCATGCGCGCTCGCTCCCTTGCTCCCCCGCGCTGATGTTGCCTACCGTCCTCCGGTGACGGTGACGTCGGCGAGCATCGGACGGTGGTCGGAACCGGGACGGTCGGGCGAAAGCGCGATACATGGCGCCTCCCTGCGCGCGGAAAAGAAAGTCAGTTACGCGCCCCCCGACGTATGCGAAAGTTAACTTCACACATGGTCGCCGGTCAACGGACCGGCAGGGAAGCAGACGTTCGGTTGGGTCGCTGACGGTGCGTCAGCGCACCGCGGCCTCTACGTGGGCGGCCAGCGCGAGCAGCGATTCCTCGGCGTACCAACCTCCGACGAGCTGCAGCGACGCGGGGAAGCCGCCGTCCCGGCGCGGCACCGGCAGGCTGACCGCGGGCAGGCCGGTGAGGTTCATCGGCACGGTCAGGTACGTCGTCGCCGCCCGCTCGCCGATGCGCGGCGGCGTCATCCGCAGCGTCGGCAGCGCGAGAGCGCCGTACGCCGCGAGCAGATCGCGCAGCCGGGCCTTCGCCGCCACGGCGACCCGCCGGCACGCCACCACATGGGCGGCGGGCAGCTCGGCGCCTTTCCGGATGCCGCGCACGTGCCGCTCCTCGAGCCGGTCGGCACGGGCGAGCAGGTGCCGGTGCGCCGGGTACCCCTCGGCGAGCATGATGTCGTCCGCGGCACCGCACCATTCGGCCCATTCCGGGATCTCCACGTCGGTCGCCTTCACCGCCGCGGCGTCGAGGGCGGCGTCGAGGGCGGCGTCGATCTCCGGCTCGACGCCCGGAAACCGCAGCCGCGCCACGGTCAGCGGCGCGTCGTAGCCGGGGTCCTCGGTGAAGCCCGGCTCGAGCAGCCGCATGCCGAGGACGAGACCGGCGACGTCGCGCGCGAGCGGGCCGACGGTGTCGAGCGTGCGGGAGAACTCGAACACGCCGTGGGTGGGGATGCGGCCGGCCGTGGTCTTCAGCCCCGCGACGCCGCAGCAGGCCGCCGGCACCCGCACCGAGCCGCCGGTGTCGGTGCCGTACGCGACGTCGGCCTCGTCCCTGGCGACCGCGACGGCCGAGCCGCTCGACGAGCCGCCGGGGATGCGTTCGGGGTCGAGCGGGTTGCGCGGTGTGCCGTACCAGGGGTTGACGCCGTCGGCGTGCCGGCAGAGCTCGACCAGCCCGGTCTTGCCGACGACACGGGCCCCGGCGCGGCGCGCGGACTCGACCACGGGCGCGTCCACCTCGGCGGGTACGGCGTCGTCCGCGATCGCGGGGCAGCCGACCGTCGTAGGCGTTCCCCGGACGTCGATGCAGTCCTTGACGGCGAGCCGCGGCCCGTCGCCGTCCGCGTCCAGCCGCAGCACCCAGGTCGGATCGGTCACGGACTCATCCTGTCAGCCGACCGTGATGGCGACGATCCCCGCCGCCGCGACGGCGAGCCCGGCGAGCTGCCATCTCGACATGCGTTCGTGCAGCACGACGCGCGCGAGCAGCACGGTGACCCCGGGGTACAGCGATGCGAGCACCGCGACGACGACGATCAGCCCGAACCGCGCGGACAGCAGGTACGTGACGGTCGCGACCGCGCTGAGCACGCCCGACCCGACGGCCGCGAGCCGTTGCGGGGTCGTCCCCCCCGGGCCGCGGACCCGCCCGCGGGTGGCGGCCGCGAACAGCACGACCACCGCGAGCGAGGTGACCTGGCCGAACGCCGTCGGCCACAGTCCGCTGCCGTGACCCGCGCGGCCGAGGCCGAGGAACAGCAGCCCGAAGCCGAGCCCGGCGACCAGGCCGTCGACCGCGCCCTCGACGAGGCCGCCGCGGCGCACGCCGTCGCCGGCGCCGTCGCCGTCGCTGGAGCCGGACGAGATGAGCCAGATCGCGGGCACCACGACGACGACGCCGGCGAGCGTCACCGCGGACGGCCGTTCGCCGAACAGCAGGCCGGCGACGACGGGGACGACCGCGGCGCCGGCGGCCGAGACCGGACCGGCGACGGCCATCTGCCCGCGCGCGAGCCCCCGGTACAGCGCGACGGTGCCGACGCCGCCGCCGATTCCGCTGAGCGCGCCCCAGACGAGCGCGCGGGTGGTGACGCTGCCGCCGGTGAAGGGGACCGCCGCCCAGACGGCGACCGTCGCGGCGAGCTGCCCCAGCAGCCCGACGCGCGCGTAGTGCATCCGCCGGGAGGTGAGCCCGGCGACGAAGTCCGACGAGCCGTACGCCAGCGCGCACAGCAACGCCAACCCGACGGCCGTCACGTTGGCACGCTACGTCGCGGGTGGGTCAGGTCGCGGGCACGTCGCGGGCGATCAGCGACCGCTCGACGATCTTCAGCCCGGCCATGCCGGGGAGCCTGGCGATGCTCTCGTCGACCTTCCGCGCGGCGGCGTACCCCGCCTCGCCGCGCATCACGTAACGCAGCACGTGGCGTACCTCGGGCTCGGGCATCAGCCCGGAGCCGACCGGTCCCCAGAACCGTTCGAGCGCGAACCTGGCGAGCTTCTGCGCCTTCCTGCCGATCGCGAGCCGCTTGCGTGCCTGGGTGGCGTAGAACGCGACGTGGCGCGTCTCCTGCTTGGCGATACGGCGCAGCAGCTGGGCGAGCACGGAGTGCCCGGCGATGTCGGCGAGCCGGTTGTACGCGGCGATCGCGGACCACTCGTTCACCGCACCCCAGGCCATGTGGACGGCGACGTAGTCCTGCCCGGCGAAGTTGGCGAGCAGGGTGTGCTTGATGGGGTCGAGCTTGTCCTTCCAGCCCACCCGCTTGCGGACGAACCTGATGTGCCCGTAGTCGGCCTGGATGCCGTGCCGCTTCAACACCTCGGCGAGCGCCGCGCCGTGCCAGAACTCCTCCATGTTCCACATGGTCATGAAGGTGGTGACGTCGGCGTCGCGGTGCGACGGCGTGACGAGCATGTCGCGCAGGTAGCAGACCGTGTGGTACTCGACGTCGCACATGTACTGCACCGAGCGCAGCGTCTCGGGCGAGAGCGGCTCACGCTCGAACGCCTCGAAGTCGAGGTCGGAGTACTGGACCGGCTTCGACCTCAGCTTGTAGTCCTCGGTGTCGAACGGCATACCGAAACTTTACGTTGCCGTGCCGACAGCCGCCGCGCCCGCGAGTACCGGATACGGCCCGTCACCGCCGTCAGTCGGCGGTCTCGGCCAGCTCGAGCCAGCGTTCCTCGGTGCGGTCGCGTTCGGCGCGGACGTCGCGGAGGGTACGGTCCAGCTCCGCCAGCCGCTCGTGGTCGGTGGCGTGGGCGGCCAGTTGCTCGTGCAGCTCGGACTCGCGGCTCTGCAACCGCTCCAGCTGACGTTCCAGCCGCGCCAGCTCCTTCTTCGCCTGCCGCTCGCGCTGCGCGTCACCGCCGCGCGGCCCGGCTGGCGGGCGCGGGGCAGCAGCCGGGACCGCGGCCGTACGCCGCCGCTCCAGGTACTCCTCGACGCCGCCGGGCAGCATCGGCAGCGTCCCGTCGCCCATGACCGCGACGGTCTGGTCGGTGACCCGTTCGAGGAAGTAGCGGTCGTGGCTCACCACGAGCAGCGTCCCCGGCCAGCCGTCGAGCAGGTCCTCGACGGCGGTGAGGGTGTCGATGTCGAGGTCGTTGGTCGGCTCGTCGAGCAGCAGCACGTTCGGCTCGGACATCAGCAGCCGGACGATCTGCAGCCGCCGCCGTTCGCCACCGGACAGGTCACGCACCGGCGTCCACTGGCGGTCGCCGCCGAACCCGAGCGCCTCGCACACCTGGCTCGCGGTGAACTCCCGCTTGCCGATCCGGACGACGCGGCGCACCGCCTCCACCGCCTCGAGCACGCGCTCGTCCGGGTCCACCTCCTCGACGCC